>JAQIBQ010000478.1 GCA_027859005.1 Prolixibacteraceae bacterium
GAATATAACGCTCAATGAATTAATAATTTTTGGACAAACAAATATCAATGAATTTGAATTACAATTTTCAAACACCAATAAAAATCCTGAGAACACCTATACCGTAGACCAAGATGAAGTAGTATTTGATGTACCTGTTAAATGCATAACTGGTGATAACTATTATATCGTTAGAGATTTCAGAAAACTTGTGAAAGCAATTGAATATCCAGTAATAGAATTAATACTAGATAAGAATGAAATTAATTCAATAGTTAGAGCAACAAACATTAAGAGCATAAGAGCAAAAATAAAAATTGCAGGCATAGCAAACTCTTATTCAATCCCTTGTTCGACAATATTTGGGGATAATTATAATCTACTCGAAGGTGAAACAAAAATATTATTATCTGATTTCAAATTAAAACTACAAAAAAGAGCCTTGGGACTTATTCATACAAAAAATGAAGTAATTGTAAATTTTAGTATTAAATTTAAAAATTAAAACACTTCAAATCCAACTATTTTGAAATTTAGCACAAAAACAAGATACGGCATTCGAGCAATGATTGAAATTGCATCTGACACTTCAACAAATGGTGTTTTCCAAAAAGACATTGCTAAAAATCAAGAAATCTCCAATAAATACTTGGATCATATCATTTCAGGTTTAAAAGCAGCAAACCTTATTAGCAATGTGAAAGGAAAGAAAAGCGGTTACATTCTAACAAAAGAAGCATCCGAAATTTCTATCTTCGAAATACACAATGCATTTGAAAATGGGATATGTGTTATTGATTGTGTTAACTTTAACTATCAATGCGAAAAAAGTGGTAAGTGTAAGCCACAACAATTTTGGAAAGGTTTAAATAAGGTTGTTTTAGATTATTTCCAAAATACAACACTACTAGATATTCTCAACTACGAACTGTAAATTAGAGTTTACCAACCTTCGCGATTTTCTCAATTATTGTGACAAATAATTTGATGTAAGAATCAACTTTTTCTTTATTCAGAATTGGAACTTTTTTCAGTAAGCCAATGTATTCTTCTGTATCGAAGTTAAATTTTTGAGCCTGACCTATAAAGAAAGATTTGTCAATGTCGTCGTTATCAAAAACGAATTGTCCGAAATAAATACTTCCTAAGAATTCATCGTCCAAATAAATTGGATATGCCATATCCCAAAGACCATTTTTGCATTTGTAACTAATCGCTTTATTTGCTTCAAAGTTCTTTTTAAAAAAACGTTCACTTTCAATGCAAGCTCTATGAGCTTCAGGGTGTTTTTGATGAAAATTTGTACATATCTTTTGCCAACCAGCAGATGTTAATAATTTACTATTGCGATCGAATAATCCAACACCTAATCCAGTCGTTTCATAGAATGGCTCCATAATATCTTTCAAATCGTTGACATCAAGTATATCCGATATTGATATTTCTGTTGAGGCTTCATTCATTTTTGGCGTGCGTATAAAACGAGCCATTGATATTTCTAACGCATGACTTCTATATTCAATTTCAGTTTTACTAAGGTCTAGCTCGCTCATAATACGTTCAATTTTTCTTCATTAATTAGATTAAGTAATGGAACAGTAGTTAATCTAAAAAGTTTAATGAATACATTTTAGTAAAAAACAAAGGGCTTGATTTTAAGATCAACCCCTTCAACTAACCTAAACTAAACCTATTTTATGAAAAAATTACGCTTCAATTTTATGCTTGCATTGCATTCACTTCCCTTTCGTCGAAAATAAAGGAATCAATTTTATTCATGAATGAAATACGATTCGATTCCATATTACTTCTTCTTTTCCTTACAAAATCGTATCTAAAAGGAGAGTATTTCTCAAAAAGAGTAACATATTTTGTTGAATAATATTGTGCATGCAAACCAATGGCTTCTGTTAATAAAAAAGCATTACTCTTAATCATTAAACCACTCATTTGCTCTAGATTTGCTGATTCAAAACAACTTAAATCATTCATTACTATATTCCCAAATGCAATCGCTCGGTTTACTATTTCATCGAGATAACCTTCTTGAATTTGAGCTGTAAATATTGTTTCTAAGCCTTCACTTTTATCTTCATCAATATCCTGAATATCGTCTACTAATTGCAAGAATGCTCCAAATCCGAAACAAAATCGTTCTTGTTCTTGAGTTAATTCTCCAACTAATAAATAACCATCGGCAAGTACAGAAGTACCACCTTTTTCAATACATATTTTCAGCAAATCGTCGTTACACAAAGAGTTCGATTTATTTAATAATCTAATACTTCGTGTTTGTGCATCGTGAATGGCCAATAAGCTGTCAAAAACTCCAGAAAATTTACTTCTATCCCATTCCTCCTCAATTATTGTAACTAGATCGAAAATGCATTTCTCTCTACTATTGGCAGGAATTACAGTTTGTCCTTCAAGGCGTTGCCTAAATCGTTTACTGAATTCTACTTTTTCATAGGTTTCAACCCTAGCATCATCTAAATAATTATCGCTATAAGGATACAGCATACTGTATGCAAAAAATGAAGGAGTAAGTGTTGTTTGTGCCCCCATCATTATTTGCAAACTATTAATTATCCATAAATTCCTACTTGCTTGAAAAATATCGTTGATAGGCACATCTGGGTCAAACCTACGTGCCATGTTCATAAACTCTTTGGTGATTCCCATTAGTCCCGACTCTGTAACCAAAGCAGACTCTTTTGGTGTAAAATCAAATGAATTTTTAAAGAATGAATTAAAGCCAGATTGAAATTGTTGAATAAATTTTTGACGGGCACTATTATTTAGTTTCTTAAAATCGATATCGTTTTTTAAACCTTTTGAAAAACGGATCAACTCTTCTTCTCTTTTTTTCTTTTCTGAGATACTAATATTGTTGTAAACAGGAAACTGAGTTGATGAATTTTCCCAGAGATGAATAAATTCTTTATTGTATTTTTCAATGTTCATGGCTCAATGTTTTGCTTATGATTTCGATGCAAAGCAGGCGAAAAAAAATAGTTCAAAAACGAACAAAACGGTGAACGACCTTTTTTTACCTGTGAAATGAAAAACACTAAGTAGGAGTAATTCGTTTTACTATGGTAAATGAATAAAAAAACATTCATCTTTGAAATAAAAAAACATGATAGCAATAAATCGTTTTAATAAATTCTTACGCACTACTCTTATTGGAGGTTTAGCAGCAATTCTTCCACTTGGATTAATTATAATATTTTTCCGATGGATAATAGGTTTAATTGAAAAGTACCTAGAACCTTTGGTAAACCTCTTTGAAACCGACACACAAATTTCAACAATAATTGTGTACAGTATATCGGTGGTTGCAATAATTGCTCTGTTTTTCTTTATTGGATTATTTATCCAAACCCGCTTTGGCAATATGGTACTAGATCATATTGAACATACATACTTGATGAAAATACCCGGCTATAAAACAGCACGAGATATTGTTCGACAATTTGTAGGAGGCACCCGATCGTTTTTCTCAGAAGTAGTTTTAGTTGATATATTTAATTCAGGAACACTAATGACAGCTTTCATCACCGATAATAAAATTAAAGGAAATTTTGTTACTGTTTTTGTTCCTACAGGCCCAAACCCAACTTCAGGTAATATTTACCATTTACCCAAAGAAAAAGTTATCAAAAGTGACATTTCAGTTGACGTAGCAATTAAATCAATAATAAGCTGTGGTGCTGGATCTGCTGAAGTATTTGAAAGCATAAAGATTTAGTAGTTGAACTTGAAAACTTAACAAACAGCTATTAAGTATCGTAATGAATTCCCATATATCACTATACTACTAACAGTTACAACCCCTACCTTCTTTGTAGGCTAAGTTATATTTAATTAATAGACTAATCATTTTTACAGAAGTTATCGTTATTAGAACTATTTATTTTTTATTTTCGCAGCCGAATTTGAAATCATTAATTAAAATTGAATCTATATGGATCACGGTCATGTTGAAGGTATGCCTTTATGGTTATCGATTCCGTTCATTGTCATGTTGCTTTTTATAGCAATTGGCCCGTTGTTTTTTCATCATTGGTGGGAAGAGAACAAAAATAAGTTGATTGTTTCTTTAGTACTTGGAATACCTGTTGCTATTATTTTAATTGCAAAGGGTTTGCACCACGAACTAAATCATCAAATTTTGTTCGATTACGTTCCCTTTATTGTTCTATTAGGTGCTCTATTTGTGATTACAGGTGGAATTCATTTAAAAGGTGACATTGAAGCGAAACCAGCAATTAACACTTTGTTTCTAGCCATTGGAGCAATTCTGGCTTCATTTATGGGAACAACAGGTGCTGCAATGTTGCTTATACGCCCAGTAATTAAAACAAATTCAGAACGAAAATTTAAGGTACATACCATTCTATTCTTTATTGCAATTGTTGCCAATGCAGGTGGTTTGTTAACGCCACTAGGCGATCCACCATTGTTCTTACTTTATTTGCGTGGTGCTCCATTTTCATGGTTTTTTGGGTTAATTGGACCTTGGATATTTGTTAATGTTGCACTGTTAGTTATCTTTTTTGTTGTGGATACTTACTACCACAAAAAAGAACCAAAAGCAGCCATTAAAGAAGATCACACCCACATTGAGCCTATTAGATTAAAAGGTAATTTAAACTTTGTTTTTCTAATTGGAGTTGTACTTTCAGTAGCGTTTTTGAACAAGCAATACATCCCGGCAATAGAGCATCATCATTATCTTGCTTTTATTCGCGAAGGAGCTATTTTATTGATGGCTATTTTATCGTTGATTACGACCAACAAAAAAATGCGTTACCAAGACAATAAATTTACTTGGACACCAATTATCGAAGTTGCATTCTTATTCTTAGGAATATTTGTAACCATGGTGCCTGCACTCATCTACTTGAAAGAAAATGCGGCTTCATTTGGACTTGATAAAGCCACTCAATTCTATTACGCAACCGGTTTTTTAAGCTCGTTCCTCGATAATGCTCCAACAGCAGTATCTTTCCACAACCTTGCTTTAGGTATGATAGATACATTCCCTGGAGCAAATCTAGTGGCTAGTATTCCTGAAGTTTTATTAGTTGCTATTAGCTTAGGTGCTGTATTCTTTGGTGCTATGACTTATATAGGAAATGGTCCAAACTTCATGGTTAAAGCCATTGCTGAAGAGAACAACATCAAAATGCCAAGTTTCTTTGGATACATTATTAAATTCTCATTGATTGTATTGTTGCCAGTGTACATTATCGCTCAACTTATTTTCTTATAAGAATTTAGTTTGAAATAATACAAGGGGTTCTCAGTTTTTGAGAGCCCTTTTTTAATGGCATATCGTTGCATCACATTGCTTATTTTGCTCAAACTCTAAGGTAACGTGTTTAATATTTTTGCGAGCTAAATAATGTTTCATTTCACCTTTTATTATTTCACGCTGCTCAATGGTATCGTTAGTAATTTGTACATGAGCCGAAAAAGCATTCATCTGACTACTTAAAGCCCAAATATGAACGTGATGAATTGATACTATTCCTCCGAGTTTATTCAAATGTTCAATAATCTGAGTAGCATTAATACTTTTAGGTACTGCATCGATAACTAAACGAATGCTTTCTTTCAACAAACCCCAAGTAGTAATTAATATTACCACACCAATTAAAATACTAATTATTGGATCCACTAAATTCCATTGAGTATAACGAATTATGAGTCCTGAAATAACAACCCCAATCGAAACAAGTGCATCCACCATCAGATGAAGAAAAGCACCTTTAATGTTGATGTCGTTTTTCTGCCCTTTGAAAAATAAGAATGCCGATAGGGAATTAATTACAACTCCAATTCCAGCGACAATCATTATAATATTTCCGCTTATTTCAGGTGGTGATGAAAAGCGCTCAATTGCCTCTCTAATTATTCCAAAAACAACAATGAATAGAAATACAGCATTGATTAGTGAAGCCAATATTGAAGCCTTTTTGTAACCATACGTATAACTGAGCGTTGCAGCCTTTTGAGCAAGTTTCATTCCAATTAATGAAATGATCAAACTAGCAACGTCGCTCAAATTATGACTGGCGTCAGATAAAAGCGCAAGTGAATTATTCAAGTATCCAAAAAAGAACTCGATTAAAGTGAACAAAGCATTTAATCCAATTCCAATAAAGAATACTCTATTCAGATTTTCTGAAGAAACTTCGTGATGATGTTGATGATCGTGATTGTGTTCCATTTCTATTTCTATTTCCTATAAATAATGAAACAAATCTACAACATGTCTATTGCAACTAAGTTGCAAAGTGGAGTTTGTCAACTATGTATTGCAATCGTTACACAATCCTTTCAAAACTAGATTCGACTCAAGGATAGCAAAATTGGGAGGCAATTCAATTGAAGGCAATTCTGTTTTGGGCAAACAAAAGGTCTCACCGCATTTTTGACAAGTAAAATGAAAATGCTGATGATCAGTGCTACTGTTACAACTTGAAGTACAAAGGGCATATTTAAGTTTGCCAGTTCCATCGTCAATGGTATGAACCAAATCGTTTTGCTCAAAAGTTTTCAGCGTACGAAATAAGGTGCTTTTATCAATGGTATCGAAAGCCTCTTCTAAATCAGAAACTGAGAAAGCCTTTCCTCTTTCCACCAAATATTTCAAAACTAAATTTCGAACCGCTGTCGGTTTAACAGATTTCTCATTCAGCTTGTGCTCAACATTTAAATTATTACTACTCATTATTGTTCTTTCAAGTTCTTGATTTCTTCCTGCATTTTAAAAAGCATTGACGATATTTTATTCATGTCCATTGTTGAAGGCTCGGGTAAATCAAAGGTTAAAAAACCGATTGATTGCCATACCTCTAATACCTGATCGGCAGCTACACTGTATGGTTCGTAGGCTTCGTTGTCGGACTTCATAAGCAATGTTCCGTCTTCTTCGTTTCGGTTGAAAACGCGTTTGTATAGTACACCTTCGTCGGCAGTTAATACGATGTAGGGTTTTCCATCACGTATTCCATCTAATGATTCAACATAGCTACAAAAGATATAAGCTCCTGAAGGTACGGGCAACATACTATCGCCTTTAATTTGAAATACACGATACGAATTACCCTGAGACAATTCTCTCACAGGCAAGGCAAAATGAGGCAATTCAGCAACGTATTCCGGATCGGTTAAACCGTTCAAATAACCTGCCGATGCTTTTACTGGAACAATGCATATTCGTTCTTCATTTTGAGTATCAACAACAGTTGAAAGCACTCGAACATCAGTGCCTGGGATCACCTTTTCATTTGATAAATTAACCGTTAATAAACGATCGATACTTAAACCAAACAATAAGGAAAGCTGTTGGATGACCAATAATTTAGGCACTGCTCTTCCCTCTTCGTATGCACCAATTAACGAACGTTTAATCCCCAGTTTTTCGGCTAACTGGCCTTGTGTCCATTCCCGTTGTTTCCGAAGTAATCTGATATTTTCTTGTAAGTGTATCATAGTAAAAAGTTGAAAGTTAAGAGTTGTAAGTTATAAGTCTTAAATTAAAAAAGTAGCCCTGTTGGTTTTACATCAATTTTTTGGGCATTCAATTCTAGTTCTACCTTCAAAAAATCGTTCAGCGGATTGTTCATTAACCATTGTTGTTCGTTATTGGGCGTTAATAGTACCGGCATTCGTTTTTTTGAATTATGAATTTCACGCATAATACCCGTAGCCTCGGTAGTTACAATGCTATAGCTCCGAATAATTTCGCCTGTAATTGTACTCACCCATTCCGACCAAATCCCAGCATAAGCAAACAATTCGTTGTCGGGCAAGGTAAGTAAGTATTTCTGCTTTTGTTTGCCTTTGTAATCCAACCATTGCCACTCGTAAAACCCATCGGCCAATACCAAACAACGCCTATTTACTGAATTCCGAAACGAAGGTTTTTCAGTAAGGGTTTCAATTTTTGCATTTAACGTAAACTTTCTAATCTCATCATTTTTTGCCCATTGCGGTATTAATCCCCAATTTACATTTTGAATCTCGGCTAGATTGTCGTTTGTGATTACCCGAGTTTTGGGAAATTCGAATGCATTGAAATGCTCACTCGACTTGAAATTCACCACATCGTTCACAACTGCATTAAACCGTTTCTCGGCAGCTACTGCATTTTTGCTTTGTTTACTGTGAAAACACATCGCAAATAATTGTTAATTATTAATTATAATCACTTCGTCGAGCCGGGTTGTATAGCGTGGCGAAAGTCGTTCTTGTCGCATTTTCCAGGTACGTCCTAAATCCTGACTTGCAAGTTTTATTTTGTGATGCCCAATTAACTGATTCATTTTATCCATGACTTTCATTAATTGAATGTGCCGTGGATCAGAGTCTTCAAAAAGTGTAATCTGACGTGCATTATCGGGGGTAATATCCAGCACTATAACACCTGCCTTTTTGTAATGATAACCTTTTTTGAAAATATAGTCAAATCCTTTCAAGGCATACTTCGAAAGCTCTATGCTTGAATTAGTAGGAAAAGGAATTTTCACCACAATATTCTGGCTATACTGCGCCAGTTCCTTCCGATGTCCATTCGTGTGTACAAACACCATAAGAGCATTACAGCAGGTTTTCTGGGCCCTGAGTTTTTCGGCACAGCTCACTGCAAAAGTTACAATCCGTTCTTTAACATCGCCGTACTCGGTGTACATTTTTTCGAAAGAGCGCGTGGTGGCAATGTTCTTTTTGTTTTGCACTTTTTCAAAACCAATATTAGAAACTCCTTCCAAATCGCGCTTCAAGCGCAAGCCCACAACAGAAAAGTTCTTCTTCACCCAATTGTCGCTCTTTTGTGTAAAATCGTAGGCCGTATTCACCCCATGGTATCGTAACTTTTTGGCATAGCGACCGCCAATTCCCCATACGTCTTCAATGGGCATCCACTTTAGTGCTTTATCCCGTTTTTCATCGCTATCGATTACATAAAAGCCACCTGTGCGTTTGGTAAATTTTTTAGCAATTTTATTGGCCACCTTTGCCAGTGCTTTAGTAGGTGCAAAACCAACACTAACCGAAACGCCCGTTGAACCCACTACACGCTTTCGCATTTCTTTTGCAAGTGTTTGAAAATCGAGGTATTCACAATTTTTGTAAAGCAAAAAAGCTTCGTCGATACTGTAAATTTCTATTTCGGGAGCCATCTCGGCCAGAATATTCATTACGCGAGAACTCATGTCGCCATACAAGGCATAGTTCGATGAAAATACGGCAACACCATGCTCGTCGAATAGTTTCTGGTATTTAAAGGCAGGTGCACCCATGGGAATCCCCAAAGCCTTGGCCTCGTTACTACGTGCAATTACACAACCATCGTTGTTCGATAGCACCACTACCGGTTTATCGTTCAATTCGGGTCGGAAAATCCGCTCACACGAAGCATAAAAATTATTACAATCGACTAATGCGTACATTTTTAAACTCCCCCTAAATCCGTATAAGTTTATCATTAATTTCCTACAAAAATATCCATGTTTCATCTCGTTATTAGCAGTATTCAAGCCAAATTTTATCAAAAACTAAAATCACGTTATTATCATATTCAATCGTTATTTAACGTGAGTTCAACCTAAACATTCCTCTTAGTGCCTTATTTACAATCGACTACATGATTTGTTTATGGTCATTGGTCATTAGGAAAATAAATGTAGCGTCAATAAATGACTTTTTTCTAATGACAATTGACTCGTCAGCTCTGCCATAACCGAAGAATTATTTTTTAATAGCTGAATTTCAATAGTATACTATTTTTCCTTATATCGAGCTGACGTTATTTAAAAGCTTTTGATAACGTGCACCACAACTCCCCAAATAAGAAAATCGTTTTCTTCGGTAACTTTTATTGGTTGGTATTCATCGTTGGCAGGAATTAACCAGCAACATCCTTTTTCCATTCTAATGGTTTTCATGGTAAATTCGCCATCGAGATAACACACCGCAATTCTTCCATTTTTAGGAATCAAACTTTTGTCAATCACAATTAAATCGCCATCGTTAATACCCAAATCGCGCATCGATTCACCCTTTACTCTGCCATAAAAGGTCGCCGAAGGATGCTTTACCAATTCTTTGTTCAGATCGATAGCCAAATCAACAAAATCTTGTGCTGGTGAAGGAAATCCCGCACTAATGCCTCCATCGGCCAAGGGCAATTCTAATTGTAGTTCCACCGATAAAGGCACAATATCTACCACTCCTATTTTATTTAATTCAACTATTCTCATCTTCAATTATTCTCTCCCCCATCCTATACAACACAAACAAATGGAGTTAATATTATTAGTATTTAAATACAAATTTAGCTATTAAACCACAACAAACACTCTATAATGCTAAATATTTTAGTATTTATTTCGTTTTACATTTATGTCTTAAACCCTTTGTTTAATTGTATTTTTGTGCCTTAGAAATGAACCACCTTTTTCATAAGGGAAACAACTCCATTTCTTTTTATCGCACTTATTACCATGCAAAAATACTTCAGCAGCCTAATAATATGAATTCAACCAAAAAGTTCTCCAACAATTGCAGCAAAACATTGTTAGACTTCAAACAAAACTATAATCAAATGAAAATCGCAATTTTTGGTGCAAGCGGGAAAACAGGTAAATACATTGTAGAACAAGCTCTGGAAAAAGGACACGAAGTAATTGCTTATGTTCGTCGTGAAAACGCAATTGAATTAAGCAATATAAATCTGAAAATAGTAGTTGGAAAACTTACTGATAACGCAAAACTTAAGCAAACATTAATAGATGCTGATGCATGTATTTCAGCCCTTGGAGGAAACTCTTTACGCAAGCATGCAACCGAAGTGATGGCTGGCATTACAGCGATTATTGAGGCTATGGAAATCAATAATAGTAAGCGATTCATCTACTTATCGAGTATTGGAGCAGGCGAAAGCCGTAATTACATGGCACAACCCATTCGTTTTATTGTCGCCGACCTATTTTTGAGAGTACCATTAGCCGACCATACAATAAACGAAAAAGCAATTCAGGCAAGCGAGCTCAACTGGACAATAGTACGCCCCGGAGGACTAAGCGACAAAGAACTAACGAACAATGTAGTTCATGGAGATCAGGCAATAAAATTGAAAGGCAACCCAACTATTTCAAGAGCAAATGTTGCAGCCTTTATACTTGATCAATTAACCAATGACACCTATGTAAACAAGTCTGCTTGGTTACATGAATAAATCATTCCTTTTCAAAATAGAGAATTACAAATAATCGTTTCACATATTGATACCTTTTCACGTATTCAATTTTAGAATCCTGAAAAAACTTCGATTTGAACCAGGAAAACAGGAACTCCAAACAAAAAGGATTCATTAAATCCTTGTGTCTATTTTTTGAGCTAAAATCGAAAGTGATATATTACTACCCCTGTTCTGATAATTAATTCACTTGCTTATTCTTTTCTATTTACTAGAATTGCATACTGTACATTGAACAATAAAACCAGTAAAATATGATTTCTCTTTTTAAATCTATCAACAAAAACATTTTCAAGTTTGCTATTTTCATTGTGGTACTATCTACAATTAGCTGTTCACAACAGGTAGAGATACTAGCACCAACGAACGGGACTACGCTCAACAACAACATGCCTACTTTTTCGTGGACACCAGTTGAATGCGATTACTATGAGATTTGGATCAATTCGATCAAAATGGACGAAGTTCCAGCCGATAGAAATGTGTATACACCTTTCAACTTATCTTTTGGCACCAACAGCTGGCAGGTTATAGGCGTCAGTGAAAACAAAAATTCAGAAAGTGAAATTGCCACATTTACAATCGACGATTCACCCCTAACAGGGTTGCCCGAATCAGCAATTTTATTGCGCAACAATTGGAAAATAAAATCGTCGCTTCTTGTAAATGAAAATGGAGAAGCACTCACTACAAGTACAAGTAATTTCAACGAATGGTACTCTACAAGTTTACCAAGCACTGCCCTTTCAGCCTTAGTTCGAAATGGAGTATATCCCAATCCGTATATCTCGCTAAATAATCTATTGATTCCAGATGCCAGCGACTCATTCAACGTTCATAATGATTTGTTGAAATACAGCCACATTGAAGGGAAAAATCCTTGGAAAACTAAATTTTGGTACCGCACAGAATTTTCAGTTGCTCCAGAAAAATTGTCAAAAAAAGCATACCTCAACCTTGAGGAAATAAATTACCGTGCAGAAGTTTGGCTTAACGGCCGATTAGTTGCCGATTCATCGCAACTGGTTGGCATGGAACGCTATTTCAAGTTAAACGTAACAGGAACTTTGGCTGAAAAAAATCAATTGGCAATTGCCATTTATCCGCCCGACCCTATTGGAACACCAGCAACTCCTCCCGTTGAGCCATTAGCTCACCCTGGCCGTAACTTAGGTCAGGATGCTATGATTACCAAAGACTACACCAAATGGGATGTTTTGGGCTGGGACTGGCAACCCGGTGTTCGTGACCGCGACATGGGAATAACCGAGGACGTTTACCTATCATTTACCGACGATATTGAAGTATCAAATTTATACGTTAGTTCGAATTTACCATTGCCCGACACAAGTTCTGCTGAGATAACTATTTCGGCTGATATCGAAAACAAAACTGAACTAAGCAAAGAAGGCATACTTAGCGCAAGTATTTCTTATGAAAACGAAATCATTGAGTTCAAAAAAGAATTTAAGGTGGAACCTGGTAAAACCAAATCAATAAGCTGGGATAAAAAAGATTTTGATGAACTAATCATCAGCAATCCAAAATTGTGGTGGCCCTTTGGGTATGGAAATCAGAACCTTTATAAACTTGAATTAACAGCAAAAACCCACGATGGCGACGTATCAAAAATTTCTAGCAATTTTGGAATTCGTGAAGTTGAAACCTACATCGGATCTAACGAACGGGTTTACAAAATAAATGGTGAAGAAGTATACATGAAAGGCGGGAACTGGGTAATTGACATGATGCTCAATTGGACAGCCAGTCGTTACGATCACGAAATCAGACTGACCAAAGCTTCAGGCTTAAATATGCTAAGAGTATGGGGGCCAACAGGTGCTCCACCAAAAGCATTTTACGATGCAGCCGATAAACATGGTGTACTTATCTGGCAAGATTTCTTAAACGATTTTTGGGGAACCTTCTTAAACAACCCAGAATTCACGCCAAGTGTTGAATTATTTCAAGCAAGTAGTATCGACATTATCAAGAAATACCGCAATCATCCTTCCTTGGTTATGTGGTGTGGCGGTAACGAAGGACCAAACCCTAAGGAAAAACTTATAATGGAAGAATTGCTTCCAACTTACGATGGAAGAGATTCAAAACACTACTTAAAAATATCGAACGCCGATGGAATTCACGGTGGTGGTCCTTATCATGTTTTGGAGCCAAAAGGTTATTTTACAGCTCGCCAATTACAAGGCTTTAGCAGTGAATTAGGCCCTAGTGGAGTACCCGAATTTGAAAGCATGGAAAAATTCATGTATCAAATGGGGGAAGACTGGAAACCTGGTCAGTTCCCTTTGAATAGTGAATGGACTTACCACGATGCTACCGATCGTTTTTTTAGTGATCAACGTAAATTCTCTCACTTCGACAAATTAGTACGCGATTTTTATGGAGCACCCGATTCTACTTCTGCTGAAGGTTTTAAAGACTATGTAAAGAAAAGTCAGGTAGTAAGTTATGAAGCTTATCGTTCTTGTATCGAGGCCATAAATTGTCAGCTATGGGAAAATTCAAGCGGCTATGCACTTTGGAAATCGAATTCGAGCTGGCCAAGTGTTGTTTGGCAAGTATACGACTGGTATTTGCAAACCCATTCAGGCTTTTATGCAACCCAACTGGCCAACGAGATGGTACATATTCAACTGAATCGTGAAACAATGAAGGTTGATGTACTGAATGCCACTCGAAACGCGATTGATAAGTTGAAACTTTCGGCTCAACTATACAATAGTGATATAGAAGAAATTTGGATTGAAGAGAAAAAAGTTAGTTTGGCAAAAAACAGTGTATTCAAAACAGGCTGGGAAGTTCCTGAAAACGACGAAATAAATTATCTGGTTTTAAAAATTGAAGATGAAAACGGAAAGCTTATCTCTCGTAATTTTTATTGGTTGAATTCAACAAACAATTTCAAAGCGTTAAATACTTTAGATGAAGCTGAAATTAAAGCTACAGTTCTTTCAATTTCTGAAACAGAAGCAGTAATTACACTAACAAATCATGGTGCTAATCTTGCTTTTATGGTGGACTTAAAACTGGAAGGAAAACATTCTGGCAATGAGTTATTGCCGTCGTATTGGAATACAAACTACTTTTCGTTATTGCCAGGTGAATCTATTAAAGCTAGAGTAGCAATCGACTCTATCGATTTAACAGAAGAAGCAGTGATAAAAGTAAATGCATACAATCTGAAACAAAAAATAACTTTAGAATTTTAAAGCGATTGTCGTTTTAGTATCAAGTTTAAATTTCTTTGCTAATTTGACCACTGCAAGTAACTAATTATCAAATTGGGCTAAAGCCCTTACTTTAAAGAGATATTAATAGCCTCGACATTGATGTCGGGGCTATTGAAATACTGAAAATCATGGGCTTTAGCCCAATATTACTTTTTAACCAGACACTATTGACTTTCAGACTATTATGCCTGCAAAAATTTGACAACAACTACACTTTTCACTATTCTATCTTTTGATAAATTTAAAGAAGTGTTATTGTTCTATTTTTGAATTCCCATTTTTGTAATAAAAATCACTATCGGTGCTTACCAAAGCAGCTACTTTTGCAGACAAAATAATAAAGCACGAACAAGAAAACGAACCCAACAATGAGATCATTACTTCTTACATTTACTTTTTTCATTTTATTCGGAATAAAACTATCAGCTCAAGTTGAAAAATCAGATACTTCGGTAATTCGTACCTATACCACTCAACGACTAACATCACCCAAACCAATAATTGATGGCAAACTAAATGATGCTTGTTGGCAGAACAACAACTGGGAAGGAAATTTCACACAATTATTACCGAATGAAGGAGCCAAAGCAACTTACCCAACTTATGTGAACGTTATCTACGACAACAAAAATATTTATGTTGCAATTAGAGCAGTTGACTATGAACCTGAAAAAATAAGTAAGAAAGCGAGCAGAAGAGATGAGTTTGCGGGCGATGTAGTTGGAATAAATTTTGATTCGTACCACGATTTCAGAACTGGTTTTGAATTTAACGTATCGGCAGCCGGGCAAAAAACCGACCTTGTACTTACAAACCCAATGAACCCTGATCAGAATTGGGATGCTGTTTGGACCGCTAAAGTTGGAATGAAAGATAGTGCTTGGGTGGTTGAATACGAAATTCCATTGAGCCAATTACGTTACAGTAATGCTGAGGAACAAATATGGGGTATGCATGTTTGGCGTTGGCTTGATCGTAAACAAGAGGAAAGCGATTGGGCACCTTTATCACTTAAAGGTCCAGGAATTTTGTATCAATTTGGAAAGCTTGAAGGAATTTCAAATTTACCAAAATCGCGCCGATTAGAAATAATGCCATACGTACTAGGAAGTGTTCAAAACATTGAAAAAAATCTTGAAAATCCATATGCTAAAAATGGTTTGCGTCCTTTTGGTAGTATTGGCTTAGATGCAAAAATAGGCTTGTCGAATAATTTCACCGCCGATGTAACCATCAACCCCGATTTTGGACAAGTTGAATCCGACCCATCGGTAATGAACTTAAGTGCTTTCGAAACTTTTTACGAAGAGAAACGCCTATTCTTTTTAGAAGGTAAAAATATCTTCAACTTCAATTTCGATGGAAATAGTTTGTTCTATTCTCGAAGAATTGGCCAGTCTCCCAGCTACAATCCTTCTTTAGAAACTGGTGAATTTATGCGCTATCCTTCAACCACAAAAATTTTAGGAGCCGCAAAAGTTAGTGGTAAAACGGCAAATGGTTTATCAGTTGGAATTCTTCAAAGTATAACCAACAATGAAAAAGCAAGAATTAGCGATGGTGAAAATAAACGAACAGAAGTTGTGGAACCCTTAAGCAATTTCACCTTAGCACGAATTCAACAAGACTTTAATAATGGCACAACAATTTTAGGTGGAATTGTAAGCTCAACCAATCGTATTCTGAATCCCTATTCGCATTTCGATTATATGAACAATCACTCATTTACGGGTGGAATTGATTTTTTGCATCAATGGAACGATAAAGAGTTCTATTTCGATGCAAAGCTCATTGCCAGTTCAATTCATGGAGACAAACTTGCCATTGCTAATTTACAACAATCTTCAGCTCGATTTTTTCAGCGCATTGATGCTGAACACCTAACTTTCGATCCAAATTTGACAAGTTTAGATGGGCATGGTGGTACGTTCAAAATTGGTAAAGGAAGCAAAGGGAACTGGCGCTATTCAACAAGTTTAACCTGGCGCTCACCAGGTTTAGATTTAAACGACATGGGTTATATGCAAATGGCAGATCAGGTTGTGAATCAGAATTCACTTTCATATTTCACGAATCAAACCAATGGCATTATTCGCTCATTAGAAATTGGCGTTCGACAAAACAACACCTGGGACTATGCCTTGAACTATCAACAAGCACATTTCAATGCCTCGTTTAGTACTCAATTTATAAACAAGTGGTCGATTAGCACTCATGCCTGTCATTTCCCCGAAGCTCTTGACACAAGGAAACTACGCGGTGGACCAGCAATGAAAGTACCGGCAACAACACATGGTACGTTCAATATTTCAACGGATGAATCAAAAAAGGCTTCATTTAATTTCTATACCTATTATGAAAAAGGCAGTAACGAAAGTGCCGAAAAAGTAACCTTCAGTCCAAGTTTAAGTTATCAGCCAATTAATACTTTAAAATTTTCGTTTAGTACCAACATTACTACGAACAGAAACGAATTACAATATGTTGGAAAATCTACAACAATTAGCAATCAGTACATACTAGGTGAAATAAGCCAACAAACATTTGGTGCAACTTTCCGTATCGATTACAACATAACACCTGAATTATCGATTCAATACTACGGCAGTCCGTTTACATCAAGTGGAGAGTTTTCTGATTTCAAACTCATCAACAACCCTTTGGGTCCGGAATTGAAAGACAGGTATAATTCCATAGGAAATGAAGAGTTTAGTATAAAAGAAATTACATCCGTTTGGGGTGTTGATAATCCTGACTTTACATTTACACAATTTCGTTCAAACCTTGTTTTCCGCTGGGAATATTTGCCTGGCTCAAAGCTATATATTGTTTGGGCAAACGAAAAAACCAGGTATAATTCTGAAAGCAATACGAATATGGCCGATGCATTTAATGGATTAGGAGATGTATTTCCAAACAATGTATTGCTTGTAAAACTTAGCTATTGGTTCTCGTTGTAAAATCAATCTCACACTTACATTTTGCAATACCGCCTAATCAACTGATGATCTATGATTTAAAAACTCGACTTACACCTATAGAATTAGAATTTTTGTAAGTAAAAACAGAAGAATCATTCAATATTTTTGTTCTAAGTTGGATTGGATTTTCACTAATTCTTTTTCCAATACAATTAAAAATTACAGCACCATACGGACGCTATTCAAAAAGTAAAGGAGACCAAAACGCAAACCGTTGGGCTTGGGTATTTATGGAAATTCCTTCTCTCCTATTAGTTTCATTTTTTTGTTATTACAACAAAAAACGCTCATCATTATTCGTAATTATACCTGCAATACTTTGGATAATTCATTACTTCATAGTTCAATAATTTTTCCTTTTAGACTGCATTCAAAAGGAAAGAAAATGCAAATTGTTGTTGTTGTTGTGCTTTTTGCATTTACTTTCAATTTGGTAAATAGATCAATTAATTCTCGAGCTTTAGATCATCACAAGTGGTACAAACAAAACTTTACAGCCTATCCTGAAAACAGAAAAGCTATTCTTCCATTTGTTTTGTAAATAGAAATGAATAAACTTTTTAAAGATCAGCTAGCATCACAACTGTAAGTAATTGAATTGGAGCGTAGCGTAAATCTAACGGTAGCCAAAATGTACAATTGACAATTGGAAAGGTCATAACTTGCTATTAAGTTGTTAATTGATAAAATTAAATACAACATTATATTTGTCGTAGTACTTAAAACACATTTAAAAGACGAAAAAATGAGATTACACCAAACTCGAACTGTTTTCCTATCAATTTTTCTAGTTGCAGTATTTACTCATAAAACAATGGCACAAACTGCTAGTTCTTCAACAAACATTGAAGAACTAAAAGAAATTTTACATAAAGACCAAAAAGCAACAAAAATATGGTGGACCAGCTGGTTAGGACTCTACTCTGTTGGAACGCTTGCTCAAACTGGTATTGCACTTCAAACGGATAATAAAGCGCTAAAGCAAGACATGTATATAGGTGCTGCAACAACTCTCCTTGGTGCAGGATTCCAACTTTTAACACCAATGGTTAAAGTTGAAAAAAGCATTTACAATACAAGCTTGAATGCCGCTAACGAAAAAGAGATACACAATAAAATGATCGAATTACTTGAAAAGTCGGCTGCCTTTGAAGAAGCTGGTCGATCGTGGCAAACGCACGCATTAACCGGAGTTGCTAATTTAGGTGGAGCTTTAATTACATGGTTAGCTTTCGATCGTACTTTTAAAGATGGCTTAATAAACTTTGCAATAAATACAGCTGTAACTGAATTACAAATTTGGTCACAACCCATCATTGCTAAAAAAGCCCTAAGCAGGTACTCAGAACAAATGATTAGTGAACTATTTATTCCCGAATACAAGCAACAAATGGTACTATCGGCATGTGCAACAGCCAATGGATTTCAATTCAAATTGATATTTTAAATGAAAAGCTGAATCCCATCTGCTTTGTTCAAAATGAATTGTTGTATACAATTTAAGATGATAAGTCTACTCATTACTATTCATTTATAAAACGATAACAAAAAGATGACCAAAACTAAGTAATTTACATTTTTCAACTGTATTTTTGAAATTCATTTACAGGAAATAAATTCGGTGGAGATTGTATGTTTTTCAACTACTTCAAATACATTAAATTACTAGTCATTTTCATTGTGGGACTTTCCTCCTGCGCTTCATTTTCGGATGGTTATTTATCTGCTGTACCTACAGCACCTATTGATATTACCAATGCGAATGAAGTGTTCGAACAGTTTGAAATTGAAAAAGAAAGACTCGCCATTGAATCGGCTGAAATTATGGACTCCATTGAATTCCTTCAGAAGCAACATAAGCCCTTGCGTGCAAATGAATTGAATCGATTATTTCTAAATCTTAAGGCGAACTATGTGATAGATGAAAAGCTTCATTTATTTTGCAAAAGTTATCCAAACGATAGTCTTACAGATCAGGCAGAAAAGCTACTGATTAAATCAGCGGCAATATACAATCGTAATTTTCAGCACAACAAAAAAATAAGAAGAATAATCAATCGTGGCAATATTGCCTATTCAATTCCTCCCAACTTTTTAAAAGCCTCACAAACCTATTTGTGGAAAGTTTATAAAGATGAATCAGCGGGGTATCCTATTCAACAAAATCAAAGACGAAACTTTAATCGTGAAAATTACGACGATACAAGCTACCTAACCTGGTACACTTTTTCGGGTTTTGTAAGTCAGGTAATTGCCAGTACAATTTCTATGACTCATTTGGAACCACAACCGGAAGAAAATATATCTCAATTGATGCCTTTGCTTGAACCTGGTGATATAATTTGCCAAAAGTCACGTAATAGATTAACCGATAAATTTATTCCGGGCTATTTTGGTCATTCGGCCATTTATCTGGGGAATAGTCTTTTTGTGGAAGCCATTTTAGAAGGTACCGTAACCAGCAATCCGCACAAATTTGCAGAAGGAGACTCCTATCTTATTATTCGACATAAAAACCTTGCTCCAGTACAACTTGAAAATATTCTGCGTCTCTCACAGGCTCAGCTGGGAAAAAAATACGATTTCCAATACGATAGTGAATCTCCCGATATCATAACCTGTGCAGAATTGGTTTACATTGCCTATGATTTTATTCTTTGGGATATGGATTACATGGCTGGCAGATACATGATTACTCCTGATAATATTGCAAATACTGCAATTAAAAATCCGGAACTAATTTTCATCTCCTATTTTGATAAAACTTCCAATATCAATTATCCCTCCGATGCATTTATTCAGAAACTGTTAACGAATTAAAATCGAAGACATTAAACACTTAAAACAATGTAAATTAACGGGAAAAATCAGAGCCTTATTTTTTCTGCTTTTTGGGTTTGGGCCCTGGTAGTTCCTGCACTGTAATTTTCACCAATTGACTCAAGCATTCCCGGTCTTCTAATTTATCTTCAATTAAAAAGCTCAACTTTGCTCCAGTGTAGGGAGGAGCTTCAACAACACTGCCAATAAAATCCCGACCAGCATTTGTTGGCTTTATGAACAACTTATTGTCACAGATTAAGGCGAAAATATTTTTGTCACAAAAGATGCCATATTCTCCAAACATACTTTTGGATGTGATTTCCCCTACGTTTTCGGTTTAATCCACAACAAAGTCGACAAACTTTTATCCGATGCCATTCGCTTTATTTCATGAAGTGATAAAAAAATAAAATGTTCAAATTCATATATCGTAAATTTTAGAATCCTGCCAAACATAAGATTTAACTTTATTTCCTTCAGGTTTTATCAGGATAAATTTGATGCCTTCCAGAATAAGTCAAAAAAAGAATTCCGTACTTCTGCGTTCATACTTAAACAATAATATACTTATTCACAAGAACTTGAAAAAACTTAGGTATCGTGAATATTAACTAAAAAAAAACCGCCACCTGATATCAGATGACGGTTTAAGCTAGGTTTAGATATTAATTGTTTGTTTATTAGGTACTATTTATTATCTGGTTACATAATTCAACCAGCCACTTTTCTCTTCATATTCAACAACAACTTCAACATTATTCTTAAACGAGAAGGTATCAATCATGCTCGATATTTCTTGTTGGAGCATCGCTACTCCTCCATCGATTAGATCTTTGCGGAATCCTTTGTCGCCCATTTCAAGCACCTGGTTTAAAGAAATGATACGTCCAATTACCTGACCCATTTCCACCAATTTCCGCTGAGGCATTTGCAAGTCGAGGTTAAAATCTACTTGTTTCCTTACATATTCTGATGCCTGTCCTGTTAGGTTAAAGCTTTTCAAAAATTGAAATAAATTGTTCTCTTTCGCTCGTTTCATGAGCTTTACAACAGCTTCACTTATTTGCGCATATAGTATATCATTGGAACCTTCAAATATTTGAAATGGTCGGCTATCTGCAATTCCACGTCCCGCAATATGACTGTTTCTATAGGCTTTTGCACCCACCAATTGCACTACCGACTGAGCAGCTTCCTGCATTAAATCGGTGACGACACTTTTAACTGCATTTGCTTCCAAACCGTGTGGTGCCAAATCATTTTCTACACCAGCTTTCTCACTACTGTTTACACACATCGCTGAGCAAATGGTATAGGCAGCTTGTAATTTCGACAATCGACTTTGAACCTGATCGTAACTGAATAAACTCTTTCCACCAACCATTCGTTGTTTACAATGCAATACAGCTTCATCGAGCATTCGTTTGATAAACCCCATTGCCATACCCGGGAATTGCATCCGACTTCGGTGTAAAAGATCAAGCATCATTTTAACGCCAGTGGTATGGGGCTGTAATTTATGCATTGCAGGAATTTTCACATCAATTCGGTTGCGTCCATAAGGAATCATATACAAGCCCAAATTATCGAATTTCTCTTCCACTATAATTTGTTGATCAGGCGCATGTACATCGCAAACAAAGAAATCGATATCACGTTGCAAATCACCTGAAATAGTTTGTTTACGCGCAGTTAACAACCAATAATCAGCCCAACCGGTCAAACCAGCCCAATGTTTTGTACCGGTAACGTGGAAGTGATTATTTTCTTCGGTATAGGATGTTTTCATGTTTAAGGCATCACTACCAAAATCGGGCTCCGTAATCATTAAACCACCCATATTTTTATCCTCCAGAAATCGTTTGAAAATTGAGGCTTTGGCTTCTTCCTTTGCATATTTTGCAACAGGCTGTACGAACAAACCTGAATTTATCCCCAAAGTAAGCGACAAAGCCAAAGATTCGTAGGATGCTTCGGCTAACATGGCCAAATTCTCGTACATTTTACCTCCTCGCCCTCCGTATTCTTTTGGAATGGAAATGGACAATGGATTAGTCGACATAATTTCCCGTAATACAAAAGGAGGTAATCCTCGTTCTGTACTCATTTGGTCAATATCTCCACGGACATGAAAAACTTGATTCATTTTCGCTTTAAAAGCGTCAATAAAATCGTTAAATGAAGGAATTTCAATGTCATTCACAATTTTTTTTCTAATTAATTCGGTATCAATAAAATTCATAAATATTTTACTTATCTAGATTAACAGGCCATAAGAACCCGGCCTTTTGTTTTATTCACGTTTCAATTTTGCACACTTCACAGGCTCTCATTAATTTAGTTCGAAGGGGAACCAAAGTTTCTGTCCCATCCTATTGAAGCAAATACATTAAGCCTGTACAAACAATAACAAAGGTCAAACTGTAAGGACTGACCGTTTTACGTTTTATAGTTTAGAAATCTCAATTTGTTTCGATGTGTGAGTACTAAATGCACGGCGAAAATACTTCTCATCCACAAGTTATAATGAAAACAAGCGATTAAAGAGACCCTATTGTCTTATTTAGAATGTAACGTAGCTATATCCAACACTAAAGCTCCTTCATTCTAAATAACACATTCAAATAAAAGTATTAAAAGGTCAATTTTTTCATAGAATTCAGAGTGAAATCCTTACAGAATAAGAAAGACAGTTTCTAAAGAAGCATGTTGATTGGGAATAAAATGCAGGAAATCGTAATTTAGCGCCTCCAAAATTTATTAGCCATGCCAACTATCGTTTTAGATAAATGCATTCAATGCATGAAGTGTGTTACCGATTGCCCATCGGGTGCCATCGATATTAAAACAGGAACCATTGCCAGTACCTGTATTCATTGCGGACACTGTATAGCCATTTGCCCCGAATCAACCATCCTCCCGGATACAGGAGTCATTCATCCTCTGGAGGCCTCCAACATTAACTCAGATGATTTTCGACGTTTTACTGCTGAATTGCGCAGTCATCGCAGGTACTCCAAAAAAGAAATCCCACAGGAGATCGTCGATGCATTGATCGAAAACATGAAACATTATGGTTCAGCAAGCAATGCTCGGCCAATACAAATTACCGTTGTCAAAAGTCCTGAAAAAATTCAACAGTTAAACGATGTTTCTGCCAGCACTTTACTAAAATCACTTCAACTGATAGCATCGCCTTTAATTGCTCCTTTTATAAAATTATTTGCTCCTTCAATTGATTTAAAAAGTCTAAGCACCTATAAAGATTCTTTTATACAGAAACAAAAAACGAATAAATCGTTGATTTGTCATCATGCACCAGTTGTACTTCTATTCCATGGACCAGTTTCTAAATTTGGAATGGGTGAAGCCGACGCATATATATGGGCAACCAATACAACCTTGTATGCAAAAACATTTGGATTGGGAAGTTGCTTTATTGGATTTATAGTGAAGGCAATGGAAAGAAATAAAGACTTAAAGGCAGCTATGAAGATCCCAAAAAACCACAAGGTATATGCTTCGTTGGTATTGGGATACCCTAAAGCTGAATATGTTAATGAAACCTCACGGGAAAGTCCGGAAGTAAATTTGGTCTAAAACAGCGGAATTCAATTCATAAAAAAAGGTTGATCATTGCGGATCAACCTTTTTCTTATATTTTTTTTATCTAATATTCTTCGCCTTCTTCTTCCCATTCTCCTTCTTCTTCTTCTGCAGTAGCGTCCTGGTATTGTTGATATTCCGAAACCAAATCGTTCATATTACTTTCAGCTTTCGTAAATTCCATTTCATCCATACCCTCACCATAACTAACAACTAATGTAGCAATGTTTTCAGCGGCATCAACAATTTCAGAATTAGATGGACTCAACTCTAAAAACCAGGCAAAGGCCAGTTGTTCATCTTCGGTGCACCCTACGGCATCACCCATTTTTACAAATGCTGGTACAGTTTTTACCGAAACACTTATTGATTTACCGTTGTGCTCTACACAGATCTTTGCACTCTTTGCCTGCACATTCATTGTAAGCATTACAAAAAATGCCAAAGCCACCATATTACCCAATACTTCTTTCATACTTGTAGATGTTAATGATTAATTACCCTTTTCAAAGGCAATATCGCTCAACAATTAAGTCGAATAACAAATTGAGTATATTAAATGACCCTATTGTCTTCTATAAGACACTTCTACCTATAATACAACAACTTAACGCAGTGTATCTAACTAATAAAATCAAATATATCTATCAAACAGTCGATTTTGTGGACTCATTACATTGAAATAACTGAATGGAACAAGATAGGCACTAAGATAAAATATCAACTTATATTTAGAAAATCGTTGTCTCACAGCCGACTGTTCATTTCTTTCTATTCACCAGAGTTGAAAATGCTACTTTTAACGAAACCGCATGCTTGTGAGCAATTTTACTTCGTACACTAATAAAAGCATAAATTCCACTTACAATATTGGCTAGAAATGCCGCCCAGAAAATACCTGTTAATCCAAAATAATTGGAGAGTATCCATGCCAATGGAACGTACACTACTAACATTCGAAGTAAGGTAATTATCATTGCTTGAATTGGTTTATTAATTCCATTTAGCAAGGCTCCACTTACCATAATTAGTCCTTGGAAACCATAACTGAATGAAACAATGACCAGAAAATCGGAGGCAATTTTCACTACGCTTTCATCGGTATTAAAAACCCGGGCCAAATCGGCCGAAAAGAGAAGACAAACGATAAAATTTAAAACACCCCATCCCATGACAAAAAGAGTGCTGATTTTGTAGGCGCTCTTTACCCGGACCTCTTTTTTCATGCTCCAGTTCTGTCCTGAGAAAATTGTAATCACCGAAGCCAGAGCCATCACGATCATTAAATT
>JAQIBQ010000495.1 GCA_027859005.1 Prolixibacteraceae bacterium
ATTGGAGATACACTTTCGTCAGGAGAGAACTTAAATTACATTGGAATGCCCAGCTTCTCCCCCGAGATGTTCCGTTACATTGAAAACGCAGATCCAATGAAAACCAAACAATTGGAAAAAGGAGTTGATCAGTTAATGGACGAAGGAGTAGCTCAGTTATTTACGAGTCAGTTTAACGGACGTAAAATTATTGGCTGTGTGGGTCAACTTCAGTTTGAAGTTATTGAATACCGTTTGGAACACGAATACGGAGCAAAATGTAGGTTCGAACCGATTCAAATGCACAAAGCGTGTTGGATTGAAAGTGACGATAAAGCATTGATTGATGAATTCCGACGACGTAAAGTTCAACGAATGGCTAAGGATAAACAAGGAAGAGATGTGTTTATGGCTAATTCATCTTTCATTCTTCAAATGGCTCAACAAGACTATGAAAATATCAAATTTCATTTCACATCTGAGTTTTAAGAATTCATTGCTTTTTTATGGAAAAAACATGCTTAAAAAATCAACCTTCTCTCATTCAGAATCATAGGTTTTGAATAGTTGCCATTTTAGCTATTATAAATAATCAAACGAATGAATTGTTGATTGATCTTTTTTTCTATATTTGCAATGTGTAATTTTTACGCATTAGATCAAATTTTCATGGCAAAAATAATACCTAACCTTTCTGTTGACTGCGTTATATTCGGTTTTGACTTCAATCAACTTAATGTGCTGTTGGTTGAACGCAAACTAGACGACGAAAAAACTGGAAAGAGTTTAATTGACGATTGGACCCTTACTGGATATCATATTTTTGAAGACGAAAATTTTGATACTGCAGCAGCTCGAATACTTAAAGGACTTTCGGGTCTCGACAATATATATCTGGAACAATTTTATGCTTTTAGTCGATTAGACCGTGTAAATAGTCCCAACGATAAACTTTGGCTCGACCATCAAAGTGAAGGATTTAGCGAACGTATTTTTACCGTTGGTTATTTTTCATTGATTGATAATACAACAGTCTCCATTTCGCATAACGACCGAAATGTAAAATGGTTTCCAATTACCGATTTGCCTGAATTAGGATTTGACCATAAGGAAATATTAGAAAAAGCATTAGAGAAATTAAGGGCTAAACTACGTTCAGAACCTATCGGATTTGAATTATTACCCGAAAAATTTACAGTTTCTCAACTTCAACGATTATACGAAGTTATTCTTGGAACTAAATTCGACAGAAGAAATTTCAGAAAGAAAGTATTGCAAATGAAATATGTTATTCCTCTTGATGAAAAACAAAAAGGGGTAAAGCATAAACCAGCTCAACTTTTTATTTTCAGTAAAGAAGTGTATGAAAAAACTAAAACCGAACGATTTGACTTTTCAATTTAACCATACAACCAAAAACCTTACAAATAAAAGATTATAGGATGAACATAGCTAATACGAAACTCAAAATTACCGAAAAAATTGGTTATGCACTTGGAGATGGAGCGGCGAACATAGCTTGGCGCGGAGTGTCTACTTTTCTCTTCATTTTTTACACCGATGTATTTGGAATAAATCCTGCAGCAGTAGGAATACTTATGCTTGTTGCTCGTTTTAGCGATGGCATTAGCGACGTTTTAATGGGAATTATTGGTGACCGTACTAAATCAAAATACGGTAAATTTCGTCCTTGGATTTTATGGACCGCTATTCCAATGGGAGTTATTCTATCACTTTTATTTACGGGCCCCAATTTGAGTCCAACAGGTAAATTGATTTATGCGTATACCACCTACATTATATTTACGCTTGTTTATACTGCCAACAATATTCCTTACGGTGCATTAATGGCCGTAATGACTGGTGACGATAAGGAACGGACAAGCCTCGGTTCTTTCCGAATGGTAGGTGCATTTGCCGGGGGTATGCTGGTTCAAGGAGCTTTATTGTTTTTAGTCGTATATTTTGGAAACATCAACCCTAACATCGAATTAAGTAAGGTTAATGAAACAAAATATGAAGTAACAGTATCAACAAAACAAGACGTTGAAAATGTTAACATTAAAACCGACGACGGCATTGCTCTTTTCTCGTGGGCCGATGCTTCAATTTCGGCAGAAGAAAACAAACCAACCACTGGAAAAAGCTTCTCAATGAAGGCCAATGAAAACTATTCTTTCATTGTTGAAGGTGAAGAAGATCTTGTAGAAAGTGAAATATCGATAATTGACCAAAGCAAAGGATATAGCTATTCAATTTACCTGCTTTCGGTAGTTTTAGCATTGGCTTTATTTGTCACTTTTGCATCAACAAAAGAACGTGTTGCTCCACCAAAAACACAGGATAGCAACTTAATGAAAGATTTTAAAGACCTTATTCGCAATCGCCCCTGGGTTATCCTGTTAATTATTGGTTTGGTTTTCCAGACTTACAATTCTATAAAACAAGGCATTACAGTCATATACTTTACACACTATGTCCACAATCAGTTATTAGCAGCTTCCTACATGGTTGCATTAATGTTTGCATCAATAGGAGGAGCTATAGTAACAGCACCTTTGGCACGTAAATTAGGTAAACGTCGTGTTCTTATTTATGCATTTATCTTTTCAGGCTTTGTAAACGCATTGCTCTACTTCTGTGGACCACAAAATACAGGAGCTATTTTCACTTTAGGAATTATATCGGAATTCGGAGCAGCCTTTATGCCTACCCTATTCTTTGCCATGCTAGGCGATGCAGCTGATTATTCTGAATTTAAAAACGGAAGAAGGGCTACTGGACTCATTTATTCTGCTGGCTCATTCTCAACCAAGTTTGGAGGAGGAGTTGCAGGAGCAATAATTGGTTTGGTGTTGGCTGCATTTCATTACAACGGTCAAGATTCGGCAGCCATTCAAAGTGCCGTTCCCGGAATTATCATGTTAATGAGCTGGATTCCAGCAATTATAGCTTTTTCAGGAGCAGCGATCATGATGTTATATCCACTCAATCAAACAAAAATGGATAAAATAACACTTGAACTTAACAAGAGAAGAGAACTAGATTTAATAGAGTAAACAAAATATATTGAAAGCATTTTTCGGCTTTCGTAAGTAGGGATAGTCTAACAATTAACCTTTTTAAAATAAATAATAATGAAGTTTGGGCATTTTGATGATTCACAAAGGGAGTACGTTATTACCGATCCAAAAACTCCTTATCCATGGATCAACTATTTAGGAAATGAAGATTTCTTTTCTTTAATTTCTAACACGGCAGGTGGATATTCATTTTATAAAGATGCAAAGTACCGCAGGTTAACACGTTATCGATACAACAACGTTCCAACCGACGACGGTGGACGCTATTTTTATATCAAAGATGGTGATACTGCTTGGTCTCCAGGTTGGAAACCGATGAAAACGCCTTTGGATAAATACGAGTGTCGTCACGGGATGAATTACACCACAATCGAAGGCGAAAAAGATGGCGTAAATGCAAAGATGCTTTTCTTCGTTCCTTTGAAAACTTGGGCCGAAGTACAAAAAGTTACTTTGAGTAATAATTCAAAAGAAGTTAAAAAATTGAAGCTTTTTTCATTCGCTGAATGGGCACTTTGGAATGCGGCAGCCGACATGGAAAACTTCCAGCGTAATTTTTCTACTGGTGAAGTTGAAATTGAAGACTCTGTTATTTACCATAAAACAGAATACAAAGAGCGTCGTGATCATTACGCCTATTATTCAGTGAATACACCAATTGACGGTTACGATACCGATCGTGAAGCATTCTTTGGATTATACAATGGCTTTGACGAACCTCAGGTTGTTGAAGAAGGTAAGCCAGGAATGAGTGTTGCTCACGGATGGTCTCCTATTGCTTCGCATTACATCAAAGTTGAATTGCAACCCGGTGAATCGAAAGATTTTGTATTCGTATTGGGCTATGTTGAAAATGCCCAGGACGATAAATGGGAATCGAAAAATATTATCAATAAAACCAAAGCAAAAGCAACTATTGAACGCTTTAATACCGCTGAAAAAGTTGATGCTGCCTTGGCTGAATTGCGTGCTTACTGGGATAACTTATTGAGTGTTTATTCGGTGAAAACCAGTGAAAACAAACTAGACAGAATGGTAAACATTTGGAATCAATACCAATGTATGATCACCTTCTGTTTCTCTCGTTCAGCATCGTATTTCGAAAGTGGAATTGGTCGTGGTATGGGATTCCGTGATTCGAACCAAGATTTAATTGGTTTCGTTCACCAAATTCCGGAACGTGCCCGCGAGCGTATCATCGATATTGCTTCAACTCAATTTCAAGATGGTGGATGTTACCACCAATACCAACCTTTAACCAAAAAAGGAAACAACGACATTGGCGGCGGATTTAACGACGATCCAATGTGGTTAATTTTAGGAACCATCAGCTACATTAAGGAATCAGGCGATTTTGGCATTCTCGACGAAATGGTACCTTTCGATAACGACATGAGCGTGGCTAAAACACTGTTCGATCACTTATCAATATCTTTTGATCATGTGGTGAATAACCTTGGACCTCACGGACTACCTTTAATTGGACGTGCCGATTGGAACGACTGTTTAAACCTTAACTGCTACTCTAACGACCCAAACGAATCGTTCCAAACTACCGAAAATCAATCAGAAGGTTCAAAGGCTGAATCGTTAATGATTGCAGGTTTGTTCGTTGTTTACGGAAACGACTACATTAAGCTGTGTGAAAAGTTGGGGAAAACTGAAGAAGCTGCTCGTGCACAAGGTCATGTTAACAATATGAACGAAGCCGTTAAGAAACACGGTTGGGATGGCGAATGGTTCTTACGTGCCTACGATTACTCTGGAAATAAAATTGGTAGTGATGAAAATGAAGAAGGTAAAATCTTCATTGAATCGAACGGTTGGTGCACCATGGCCGGAATTGGTAAAGAAGAAGGCATGGTAGAAAAAGCACTCGATTCTGTTAAAGAACGTTTGGATTGTGAACACGGAATTGTATTGAATAATCCTGCTTTCTCTAAATACTATATCGAATACGGTGAGATCTCAACATATCCTCCTGGTTACAAAGAGAATGCTGGTATTTTCTGTCATAATAATCCTTGGATCATAATTGGTGAAACCGTACTGGGACGTGGAGACCAAGCTTGGGAATACTTCCGTAAAATCTGTCCATCGTACTTAGAAGAAATAAGCGAATTACACCGCACCGAACCTTATGTATACGCTCAAATGATTGCAGGTAAAGATGCCTTCAAACCAGGTGAAGCTAAAAACTCATGGTTAACTGGTACTGCATCGTGGAATTTTTACACAATCAGTCAATACATACTAGGTATCCAGCCTGATTATGATGGTTTGAAAGTAGAACCTTGTATTCCTAAGGAATGGAAAGAATACGAAGTAACACGTAAATTCCGTGGAGCAACTTATCAAATTAAAGTGATCAATCCAAAGGGTGTGAATACTGGTGTTAGCAAAGTAACCATCGATGGCAAAGATCAAGAATCGAACACATTACCAATCTTTAACGATGATACAACACATGTTGTTGTCGTTGAATTAGGATAATAATCTCATATTATATCAGATAAAGGGTTCAAATAAAATGTTTGAACCCTTTTTTTGCACAGAAAAGTTACTTTTATATCAATCAATAAGAGTGACCCATGAAACATAAAGCTTATTTCCTCCTCATTACCATCGTAATAGCAAGTGCTTCATTTGCTCAGAATCCATTCATAACAAATGCTTATACAGCCGATCCTTCTGCACATGTATTCAATGGAAGAATTTATGTATATCCTTCGCATGACAGAGACTCAAGTATGACTTTTGATATGATGGATTATCATGTTTACTCTTCAGAAAACATGGCAGTTTGGACCGACCATGGCTTAGCCATGAGTATAGAAAATATTAGCTGGGCAGAGAAAAATGCGTGGGCTCCTGATTGTGCATATTCAAATGGAAAATACTACTTCTACTTTCCTTCCGACAGAGCATACATTGGCGTAGCTGTAAGCAATTCTCCTACCGGTCCATTTATCGATGCCATTGGAAAGCCACTAATTACAAAAGATTCGCCAGGAGTTGTAAATAAAAGAGATTTTATCGATCCAAGTATTTTTATCGATGATGATGGAACACCTTATTTATTCTTTGGACAATTGGATGTGAATGTGGTTAAGCTAAACGCTGATATGATTTCATACAATGGCCCCGTTCATATTTTAGATGGTGCAAAAGATTTTTTTGAAGCCATTTGGGTTCACAAGTACAACAACACCTACTACCTCTCCTATTCAACTTGGGGAGAAAAAGGTGTCACCGGACCACAAATTGTGTACGCAACAGCGAAGAACATATTGGGTCCTTATGAATATCAAGGAGTAATTTTAGACGAAGTAAACAGCGGTACCAATCATCATTCTATTGTTAAATTTAAAAATCAATGGTATTTGTTTTATCACAATTCCGATTTGTTTTTGAGCAAAACACCAAGTGATTCTCCGGAGATGAAATACAAACCCTATCGACGTTCAATTTGTGTCGATTCTTTATACTACAATCACGACGGAAGTATTCAAAAAGTAAAACCAACAATTGAAGGAGTAAAAGGGTTCGTTCATTAATAAATTCAGTTCTACCTAAAAACAGATAGTTTAGGCTTGGAATTCAGATCCAAAATGATAGTTCCACCAGAAAGGATAAACTGGCGAGTTATTGGTCATTGGGGAAAATTCATTTTCCAGACTATTTTTATTTTTTCACTATTGATTATTTGACTTAATGACTCGCTGAATAAATGACTATGAACCAAGAGACCATTATCATATAGTTACATCCCAATTGCAAACCAAGTAAAAAAACTAGGCTTGTATGTGATTTATTTTATATTCTCAATTCCAGAAACTGTCATTAATAAAAAATCTAAACTCTTATCGTAATCCAAATCCTTATACTCTAATCCCAGTTTTTTGATATTTGAATATAGTCATTAATTTTAGTGTAATAGTTTTTCTCCAATTGTACAACAGTAGCTTTTTCTCCAATTTTTCAATCAAGAACCATTTCACTACTAATCTGGCAATCCGTCCATTTCCATCTTGAAACGGATGAATCTTTACAAATACCAAGTGAATCTGTGCTACAAACTAAACCACTATGCATTGAAAATAATCGAAAGGCAAGTCTAACTTCTCAACTTTATTTAATTTATCAAGCGGAGATTCTTTCACATTGTCAGTGGATGCATTTAAAAGTTTTGATGTCAATATTTTCAATTCCAGATAAAAGTCTTTTCTACAAATTTAACTTTTATATTTTCCACTTAATAAATCTTGCAGACTGTTTAGAAATTGGGATTTCAGCATCACCCACAATCGGGATAGGATAGCAGATTACTCCGCCTACCCCCCCGCAGATCCGGACTTACGGAACTCCCGTATCCGGCTCCTCAGTTAATATGTTATATATCTGTCGCATAAGTTAAACAT
>JAQIBQ010000512.1 GCA_027859005.1 Prolixibacteraceae bacterium
AAAAGAAACAGCCCCCTTAATATCTTCGTCAATTAATTCAGCTTTCGATAAATTACAAAGTTTTATCAGAATTGAATCAAAAGCAGCATCGTATCCTTTTGTTCCTTTATTAATACTTAGGTCGATAGCATCTTTGAACGCAATGTTATTTGATTTTCGAATATTACGAACGCCAGTAACCGCTTCCTTTAAATCTTCAAACGAATCTAGAAGATCAGTTTTAGCTGCGGAGTATTTAGGCATTTGAGAAACCATAATACTTTCGCCCTTTTTTCTATCGCTTAGCAATTGCCAAATTTCTTCGGTAATGAATGGCATAAATGGATGCAAAATATGCATCACATCGTCGAACAAGCTTATTACTTTATCGTAGGTAATTTTATCGATTGGTTGTTGGTAGGCTGGCTTAACAATTTCTAAAAGCCATGATGAAAACTCATCGCGAACGGTTGTGTAAACCAGCATTAATGCATCGGAAATACGAAATTTAGAAAAATGATCTTCTAATTCGTCCGATACTTTCGACAGCTTCGATTCGAACCAATCAATAGCAATTTTTGAATGTTCTGGTTGTGGAATTGATGCCTCAACTTCCCAGTTTTTCACTAAGCGGAAAGCATTCCATATTTTGGTTGCAAAACCTTGTCCTTGTTCTGGCAAACTGTCGTCGTACAACAAATCGCCTCCAGCAGGAGAACAGAACAACATTCCTACACGAACTCCATCGGCACCATATTTTGCAATTAAATCTAAGGGATCGGGAGAATTTCCCAATGACTTTGACATTTTACGACGTTGTTTGTCTCGAACCATTCCAGTGAAATACACATTTTTGAATGGCATTTCCCCACGGTATTCATATCCGGCCATAATCATTCGGGCTACCCAGAAGAAAATAATATCGGGAGCAGTTACCAAATCGTTGGTTGGATAGTAGTATTCTATTTCTTTTCCTTCAGGATCGGTAATACCACCAAAAACTGACATTGGCCATAACCAAGAAGACGCCCATGTATCCAATACATCTTCGTCCTGTGTTAGGTTCTCAACAGTCAATTTATCATTTCCTGATTTTTCTTTTGCAAGAACTAAAGCTTCTTCAGCGTTTTCAGCAACAACAAAAGAACCATCTTCTAAATAGAATACAGGGATTTGATGTCCCCACCAAAGCTGGCGACTAATACACCAATCTTTGATGTTCCCCATCCAATGGCGATAAAGGTTTTTAAATTTCGCCGGATGAAAAGCAACCCCGTCTGATTCAACAGCCTCTAAAGCTGGTTCAGCCAATTTTTCCATCGACAAGAACCATTGTGCCGAAAGTTTAGGTTCGATCGCCACATTGGTACGTTCGGAATATCCAACCTTGTTGGTATACTCTTCGATTTTAACCATGTTACCTGCCTCTTCCAATAGAGGAATAATTTGCTTTCGTGCTTCAAAGCGATCAACGCCTATCAACATTCCTGCTTTTTCGCTAAGGGTTCCGTCGTCGTTAAACGTATCGATGGTTTCAAGCTTATGGCGCATTCCTATTTCGTAGTCGTTCATGTCGTGTGCAGGAGTAATTTTTAAACATCCTGTACCAAACTCCATGTCAACATAATCGTCTTGAATAATTGGCACACTTCGGTTTACCAAAGGCACCAAAACTCTTTTTCCCTTTAAATGAGAAAAACGTTCATCGTTTGGGTTAACACAAACGGCTGTATCACCTAATATTGTTTCAGGTCTTGTGGTTGCAATAGTTACCCATTCATCATCTGAACCTTCAATTTTGTAGCGAACGTAATATAATTTCGATTGCTCTTCTTTGTGAATTACCTCTTCATCAGAAACTGCAGTTTTAGCTTCGGGATCCCAATTTACCATTCGAACACCACGGTACACCAAGCCTTTGTTATACAAATCGATAAACGTTTTAATTACCGATTTTGAACGTTCATCGTCCATGGTAAAACTGGTACGTTCCCAGTCGCACGAAGCACCTAATTTCTTAAGTTGCTCTAAAATAATACCGCCGTGTTTTTCTGTCCATTCCCAAGCATGACTTAAAAACTCATCGCGTGTTAAATCATATTTATCAATTCCTTCAGCTTTCAATTTGCCAACCACTTTAGCTTCGGTAGCAATTGAAGCATGATCGGTTCCTGGAACCCAACAAGCATTTTTCCCAGTCATTCGGGCACGACGCACCAAAATATCCTGAATGGTATTGTTTAACATATGCCCCATGTGCAAAACACCAGTAACATTTGGAGGTGGTATTACAATCGTATAGGGTTCCCTTTCATCGGGCTCTGAATGAAAAAAGTTGTTCTCCATCCAATATTTATACCACTTCTCTTCTACCTGCGTTGATTCGTATTTGCTGGGAATTTCCATCGACTAACTATTTAGTATTGTAAAATGCTGTATTAAAAATCGTACAAAAATAAAAAAACTTTACACATGTTAGGGCAAAACAAAAAGAAGACCTCATTCGGAGTTTTCCATGTTCGAAGAAAGCCGACTCGTTACATCCGAGGGGCAACGGAATCAGCGAAAGCTAAATACGCACCAGCGAAGCATCCACATTTATGTATTATGCTAAATATCTTCGAAAGATAATTAGTATATTTGGTTATATCCAATAATAAAATACCATGTCAAAAAAACCATTACTTCTTATTTTCATCGTATTGCTCGCTATAACTGCTTGTACCCAAGGTGAAAAAAAAACCAAAATTGGCTATGTCCAAATTACTGAAGATGCTGTATTGAATGTTGCAAAGGCAGGGGTGTTTCAAGCCTTAGTAGATTCTGGCTTTATCGATGGTGAAAACATAAAAATAATTGACAACAATGCGAACGGCGACTTGTCAATGATTATTACCATACTTCAATCGCTACAATCGCAGGGTGTAGATTTAATTATTACCAACAGCACCCCCTGTATGGTTTCAGCAGCCCAAATTGTGCGCGACATACCGGTTGTTTTCACGGTTTCGTTTAGCCCTGAGCAAGTAAAACTAAAAACCACCCCCGATAACCTTTATGGGGTATACGACCCACTTGATGTAAAATCGTATGTGTCGATGATGCAAGCATGCATAACCAATCTAAAACGAGTAGGCTTACCTTATAACAATGCCGAATCCAATGCCGAGTATTCAGCAAAAATATTTACCGAAGAACTCAACAATAGAGGTATAGAAGTAATACCTGCCAATGTGAACAGTTCAAACGATTTACTAATGACTGCCCAATATTTACAGGGGAAAAATATTGATGCCATACTAGTAGCTGCCGATAATACAGTTTACAAGGGCTTAAATGTTCTTGCAAAAACTGCAGCCGAATCAAAAATTCCACTTTTTGTTACCGACGCCATGCAGGCAGAAAAAGGAGCCTCAATTGGCATGGGGGTAAACTATAAAAGTTGGGGATATTTAAGTGGATTAAAGGCAATTGAATTACTCAAGGGCCGTAAAGTAAATAATCACATTGAAGCCATTACCGAACAGGAACTACTTATAAACATCAAAGCATGCAATGCCCAGGGATTAGAAATTCCAGCCAGTGTTTTAGAAAAGGCTACCAGTATAATTGGTAATTAAAACAGAATTCACGACAAACGATGGGCAGTGAACAAACACTTTTTTTACTATTCAATAACAATTAGCTTGTTATTCACCAGCTCTTTTTCAGTTTTCAAACAAACAAGGTAAATACCTGAAGGAATGTGATAGCTCAATAAGTCCAAGTTAATACTGTGTTGTCCAGCGCTATAATTCCCTTCAGCAATGAGCGAAATTAATTTCCCCTGATAATTAAAAATTGAGAGTTCAACTTGTGAATCCAAGTTTAAATAGAAGGTCAGATTTACTCGATTTTGAGCAGGATTAGGATAACTTATTAATGCTATTGTTTCTCCATTGCGGTTACGTGGTTGATCAATTATTGAAGCCTGAACCGCTTTTGTTGTCCAATTAATTGGATCATTCACATTCTTATTTATAGCAGGATATATGTATTTTAAGGCATAACCATTTCCATCAGTTTTGTTGGGCCAAGGATAAATATTGGAGTAGGTGACATCTAGTAAAACGGTATTGGTTTTATCCAATAATAATAACTTTTCGCCCAAGTCATCCAACTCTCCTTCAAATTGACAAAAGGGTGCAATTTTGTAACACGATTGAAACGCCTTAGCATTTGAAGCCAATGTTAAAGTACTGTTTGGCCTGATTTCAGTGCCTTCGGGGAAGGTAAAAAATATGCCCTCAGCAAAACGAGCATTGCTTAAATCAATTGTATTGGTGCTAATATTTTTTAACGTAATAAATTCTAAACTATCTTTTGAATAATTCTCCCACTCCATTCCATGATAATAAATCTCATCAATTACGATTCCATTATGCGGTAATAACTGAAGGTCAACCTTGGCACTCCATTCTCCATTAAGGTAGGTTCGTGCTGTTAAATGTATTGTGTCATTTAGTGTATGTTGCGACTCGTATTCAAATGCACGTTGATCAACTTTCCCCCCTGAAGATTTTGGATCAATCCCATTGAATGTGTAATATATTATACCTTCGTTGCATTGTAATTCAAGCTTGTCTCCCTGCAAGAAATAGGGCGAACTTACTTCTTTTCCATTAACTTTTAACAAAGGGGCATCAACCAACGGAAACCATCCCGCATCCCGAAATTGATCTATTACGTAATCTCTTCTGTTAGGCAAAAACTTGTTTTCAATCCAATTACGTTCCGTTTCCCATTCCTTATCTCTGGTATAAGGTTTAAACCTACGATTGTCGCCCCAACGTGCCGATTCAGCTATAATTGGTCCGACAATATTTTGAACTCTATTTTCATAGTATTTATGACTATTTTGAGGTGTTAATACTCCTGTTGAATAAAAAAGTTTTTGAACTGCATCGGCAAAATACTGTTTATAGCTTTCGCTTTTCATTAACAATTGATGCAAATGAGTAGGTCCGTATTGATTAATATTTTCAATGATACTATTATCTTTTTGTTCCATAATGTGCTCATTGTCCCAACAATGAAAACGCCATTTCCCATTTGCATTTTTCCTATTAAATGAAGCATACCAGTTTTGAGAATCCCAATCGGTATTTCCAATGTAGTAGTTCAATATCATGTAATTGATAAAGTCGGGGATATCCAGTTTCTTTTCAATTCCCTTAAAAATTAAATCTGGATCCGACGTTTTTTCAGCAATCTTGAAAACATCCAAATAGTTATCGTTATCTCCATTTACAATTCCATTGGCTGAATGTTTTAGGATATCATAATCGCCTGGGGTTCCGCCCAAATAAGTTGCTGCAAAATTTTCATCGGGTCTTTCGTGCAAATTATATATTCCCCAATAAAGTCCATTCAAATATAAATGGACATAAAAACCATGTTGAGAATAGCCATCCATTGCATTTTGAAGATCGGCCGTATATTGGTCGCGTGTATACTGAGCAACAGCTCGTTGACTATAAGGAAAACGCGAAAGGTGTCTTTGACCACCGTAATGCCAACTATTATTATTTCCTGCATCTAAAACCAATGTATTGAACTCAACAGAATTATTAGAACCATAAAGCGGCACGTTTAATTTTGACGGACCATATTCTGATTTAAATTTTAAGCGCATTGAAAGTTTATCACTTTTCCATCGAATTGTACTTGACCCTCCAAAAATTATAACACCACAATTTACCTGAAAATCTAATGAATTTCTTAGGATAATATATTCAGCTGAAACTGGTTTTTCAATATTTTCGCCTCGGATATAAATCCCCTCTTCGCCAAACAAATCATTCTGGTTCATTACCAATGAAACAGTTGGCATTTGGTAAAAAATGTCGATCATCTGATTCGAGTAATCTGGATCATTTACGACATGAGGATCCATCTCATAATCACCTTTCCCTGAATGGCCCCAATTGGTAGGAAATCCCTCTGGACTTATAGGTTGCTGAATTACTTCTGCGGGGAAAATAAAAGTTTGAGTTACTGTATTATTCGAAGTAGAAATCGCATCTATTACCTTAGCCCTTATGCAAGAAGTTGTAGTTATACACAAGGGTGTGCTGTATTCTAAAGTTGTACCATTCACTTCATCTAAAGGTTCAGAACCATCCAGGGTATATACTATTTTTCCGTTGGGATTTTGTGATGTAATCGTTAAATCGAAAGAAGAGTCATACAGTCCTCTAGGGTGTGAAAATTCAGGAACAGAAAGTAATTCTTGGAATCCTTCATTGTTTGATTGCCCTGGAGTTGCCTTGTTCATGTACTTTAATAGACTGCATCCATCTGGCATGTGTCCATAAGAAATATCTGCTTGCTGCTCGCCATATTCGAACGAATCAATAACTTTCCCTGTCCCTTTATTCGTGAGCGCAATAAATCCGCCCATTGTGTCTAAATTAAAATTAATATGAAACCCTCCAAGAGAGTTTTTCTTGTCAGCAAAAAGTAACAAGAAACTTTTGGGATGTATTAAAGCTGTATCGGGGAATGACCATAAACACAAATTATCGGGATCATTAGTTAAGCAATAATCTATCATGCGAATTACATTATTCCCAGTGTTGTAAATTTCAATCAAATCGGGTGTATCATCATCAAAAAACACAAAGCTATTGTTGGATGTCACGATTTCATTAATCACTAACTGTCCAGATGCATGAATGCCTATAAAGAGGTATAATAGTATTAGTTTGGCAGTAGTTCTTAACATGAATTGGTTTAAAATAAAGCTGTAATATTAATAAAATTCAAATTTATAAACTGAGATTATATGAAATTCCTAAGGAGTGATAAGTATATGGTAAGATTTGTGACAATTCACGATCGTTGCGGTAATATAATTTGAAATGATTCTGTTTATTAAATCGATAATCGACACCAATTATTGTTTTAAACTTCAGAAGATTGACACCCAACAAATTAACACCCATATACAACTCAGGAGATATAAACGGAGTAATATTCAATTTCTTAATGTTGTATTTTATTTTAATTCTACTTTTAAGGATTTGCTCTTTCACAACACCTGACATCACACCTAAAAACTCATCATCGATATTCTGATATTGTATTCGATAAGCTAATCGGTATTTCTCAATTTTAAATTTTTTTTCAGCCGAGAGGGCAAATAGATGCCAATAATTGAACTCTGTTGAAAAATTCTTTCGGTTCATTGTGTACTTGTACTTCGCCTCAATTTCAATATTTTTCTTGAGAGAATAGCTTGCGCCTAATTCTCCGTATAGCTTTCCAAACTTCGAAATATTTTTTTCAAAGCCTGCCTCAATTTCACCAAATATTTTAAGTTTCTGACTTACTTTCTTTTCAATACCAATTGAGCTTCGTTGCCTGAGATCCTGAACCACCTTTACTTCTTGAGCAAAACAATGGCTGGTTACTAGCAATAACAATATCAAAGCGGTTATGTATCCTAAACGCAAATTCATTCAGTAACGTTATTTTCAAGAATAAAATTTGATGTATTCGCTTTCCACTTTTGTCGAACCATATTCCAGGTATTCTTCTCATTATTTGAAAGCCTCGAATTTCTTAGTGTTAATTTTCCGTGTACCTTTCGGTCGTAACAATCACCTAGACGAACACCAATATAATTACCTGAGATTGTGCAGTTGTCGACATCAACGGTATGGTACGATGAACTATAGCCAAGTTCGATTCCTTGTTGACAATTTATTATTTTACAAGCAGTAATGCTATGTTTCTTTTTTGAAGGCCATTCACTCGACATTGCAATTCCTTCGTGAAAACACGCTTCAATAACGCAGTTGGATAAAGTCACATTGCCCCCCTCATTTCCTCCTGAATCAATACCATCGTCTTTTGCATACATGATCATTGAATTTGTAATTGTAGCATCAATTGCTTTCAAATAAATTCCATCATTATCGTTATCGAGATATTCTTGCGAGTCATTTGGGAAGTCAGAAAAATAGCTTTTATCAATTGAAACATTTCCTTCATTTAACTGCCCAGTTGTTTTAACTCGCTGAACAATAA
>JAQIBQ010000566.1 GCA_027859005.1 Prolixibacteraceae bacterium
CCTTATTATGAGATGCCTTACGTTGACGAAATTCGTCTAGAAGCTTTTTAAGATCTGGTTCATAAGGATTACTTTCTGGCTTAAACTCCTCTTCGATACCGCCACCTTCAATAAAGGCTTTCTTTTGTTCCTGAACCAATGCTTTACTTTTCTTGTAAAAATTCACTTTTATAATATCTACCTTACTGTAAATATCCATAAAGCTTTCATTTTCGAGCAATTCAGTAAATGCATTAATTAATTCAACTTGAGATAAGGTTGAATAGTCAAGCTCAGGTACTTTTGGCTCAACTTCTTTGGGCTCCTTAGTTGCTTCATCTGTCGCAGGAACATTTGTAGTAGTTTTGTCTTCAACGGCTGTTGTTTCCTTTTCAACAACTACTTCATCTACTGAAGTTTCAAGCTCTACTTTATCGACCTTTTCAGGTTCAGTATCTACCACAGCTTCTTCGACAACTTCACCGGCAACTGGTTCAACAGGAGTATCTTCAACAACCTCTTCTGCTTTCTCAGACTCAGGCTCAACCACTGTTTCTTCTTTTGCAACATCAGCTACCAGCTCAACAGTAGCTTCTTCAACTTCAACTGTTTTCTTTTCAACAATTTCTTCCTCTTCGGAAGCTTCAGCCGCAACTTCTTCAACTTTTACATTTTCATTTTCGGGCACTTCAATCATTGTTTCGCTTTTAGTTGATTCTTCAACTTCAACCACCACTTCTTCCACCTTTTCAGGTTCGGGATCAACCATTGTTTTTTCCAATTCAGATCCTGCTTCTTCAACAAGCTCATCTTGAATAGATTCATCGGCTTTCTTTTCGTTATCCAATTCAGTTTTTATTTCTGAATTTTCTAGCTCGTTCTGAGTTTCTAAGTTCATTTTGTCTTTAGATTCCATTTCTTTGTAATTTAAGTACTAAATCGTACGCATGAGAACATCGTTACATATTGAGACTTACGAAAGTAGCTATTAAATAGAAATACTCAAATATTTTGAAATATTTTTTAAACTGAAAGCCTTGTAAATAAAGAAAGCTATCCAAAAGGATAGCCTTCAATAAACATCACTTAACAAGCATTATTCAATTGCAATTAACCTTTCGCTGTTTTCAACAACTACTTCTTTTTTAGGCAATTCTACACTTAATATTCCATTTGTGTATTTTGCTGAAATCTTATCAGCATTAACATTCTCTGGTAAATCAAAGGAACGTTCAAAAGATACAACAGCAAAGCTTTTACGTGAATACTCTTTATTTTCTTTTTCTTCCTTTAATTCTGCTTTAACGGTTAAAACTCCATTTGTGTTTTTAATAATGAAGTTCTCTTTCTCATATCCAGGAGCAGAGAACTCCAAGTGAAATGATTGCTCATTTTCTAGTACATTAACAGCAGGCGAATAAGCAGCTGTAGATTTATTTACTGTTGGCAAGACGTCATTAAAAAAATCGTTGTATAATTCGTTTAATGAATACATGTAATTTGGTTTGTGAAATCTAACTAAGTTCATAATTTATCCTCCTAAATTTTAATTGTTATTGTTTTCAAATTTTCAACGATTCTCATTTTTTCAACTATCGTTCCACACAAAAAAACAAGACACATTTTAGGTTTACTCGAAACAAACACTGCCATATGTTCCGATTATAACGATTTAATACTGCCATATGTTCCGAATGTCAAAAAACTATGGGTTTAAAATTATTATTCAATGATTAATTTGAACGATAATCTATTTTTGTTGAAAATAATTAATGATGAGAATAGATTTTTTAACCATACTACCAGATTTACTTGAAAGTCCTTTCAATTTTTCGATGCTCAAACGAGCTCAAAAAAAAGGAATTGTAGAAATACATATCCACGACATCAGAGACTATTCAACCGACAAACAAAGAAGTGTTGACGACTATGCCTTTGGTGGAGGAGCTGGAATGGTAATGATAATACAACCCATTGAAAGCCTAATACTTAAACTAAAGCAGGAACGAGAATACGATGAAATAATATATATGTCACCCGATGCTACAGTTTGGAATCAACAAGAAGCAAACCGGTTATCAATGGTAGAAAATATTATTATCTTATGCGGTCACTACAAAGGAGTTGACCAGCGATTAAGAGACCATTATATAACTAAAGAAATTTCGATAGGTGATTATGTACTTACAGGAGGCGAACTTGCCGCAGCAATTGTTATCGATAGCGTTGTTCGTTTAATTCCAGGTGTACTATCTGACGAAACATCCGCTTTAACCGACTCACATCAAGATGGTTTACTCAGCCCACCAGTTTACACACGACCTTCGGACTACAAGGGATGGAAAGTTCCTGAGGTCTTGCTTTCGGGAAACAATAAACTTATAAACGAGTGGCGCGAGAATAAATCATTAGAAATCACAAAAAAAATTCGGCCTGATTTAATCGATGAAGATTAATGAATTGCAATGAACTACCCCACCATAAGCCGTCAAGTTATCAGCGAAGGATTCCGTTATAATTTCGACCAAAGGGTGTGGAATCGAGCCTGCGAATTGAAAATCGATGTCAGTCAAATCAAGAAGCTAATTTAAGTCTCCCTGAATTAACGGTTACAAATCCCGTTGTACTCACAATAATTACACGCTTGTTCATTTTCAACTTGTGAAAAAGGAAGATCTGGATCTATTATTTCTTCTAATAATTCTTTTAGGTATAATTCAAATTCGTTGGCATTGGCTTGGTAAATAAGCTTCCCTCCTTTTATTTGAAAGGCTGGATCGAAATCAGCTTTAAAAACACTTCGAGCACCATAAACCGCAGGTATTATTGGCAAAGCTGTTTGCAAACTAGACTGGACACAATTGGCATAAATCATGGTTTGAAATGCTGCTTTATTCCTATTATTTTTTGCCTTAAACAACTTCTCGATTGCATCAACTTTCGTTTCCGAAATACCTGTTTTATAATCAACTACCCGAATATTTTCACCCACCTTATCAAGCCTATCAACAACACCTCCATAACGAACAGAAATTAGCTGAGATCCATCTTCTATCTCAATGGTATTCTCAAACTCTTTTTCTAAGCCCATAATACTAAATGGAGCAATTGTAGCATCGTAACGAAGAATTCGAATTACATATTTTTTAATAATATCGTACACCAATAAATTCCGTCCGTTCAATTCGAAATTTCCTTTTTTGAAATATTCTTTTTCAAGCGCATAACGCAAGCATGTTTCAATTTCTTTTTTATTGGAAAGAATATTCTGAATATCATTTTCTAAAATCTCCTTCCCTTCGAAGGGCATGTATAATTTCTCAAGCGCCAAATGTGCTATACGTCCAAATACCAAATGATCTATATCTTCTAACACATCGTCAGCTTCATTAATTCCCTCAATGTATTTCAAAAAAAACTTCAATTTACAATCCAAATATCGACTTAATGCACTCGGTGAAATTCGTTTTTCTTTAAAATACTGAAGTAAACGAAGCCGAATATCTTCAGTTTTTTGTACACAAATAGAGCTGTTGTTTGCAGGTTCAAAATTAAATACGCCTTGTTTTTCATTTAAATGAATATGCTTTGCTTCGTATTTCAATTGAGTGACAAAACGACTCACCTCTCCTCCCGACATGCCTTCGGAGCGAGAATCAAAAACCAAGGTAACATTCTTTGCACGTTGAATTAAACGATAAAAATAATAGGAATACATTGCATTTCGCTGCTCAATTACGGGCAATCCAAACCCTTTTCGCAAGGAATAGGGAATAAATGAATGCTTATGAGAATTACCAGGTAGCTTATCATCGTTGAACGAAAGAAGTATTAAATTTTCGAAATCGAGAGATCGAGTTTCAAGAAATCCCATTAATTGCAATCCACTTAGCGGTTCTCCTTCGAATGGAATATTAATTCTTTCAAGTTGACGTAACAAAAGTTGATAGAATAATTTTTTTGTGAAAAGGGAACCAATATTCTTATCACTATCAAATAAAGAAGCATGTAAACGATTCAAGGCAAGAAATAATTGATAAATCGATTCTTTTAATAAGCTATCGCTTTCAGGCTGAGCCGAAAATATTAGTTTGAGTACATTTTGGATATAGTCTTTACAATATATGGCCTCGTTTGGCAGTTCAAAAATCCCATTCAGAAGCTTATCTTCTTTAAAATCGGACCTGGTTAAATATATTTTATTGTCTCTTTTAATGTTTTCAGACAGATCACTAATTTTATCGCCCAAGTATGATTTCAACAATGGATTGCTCAATAATCCTAAAACATTTCGGAAATAGAATATTGGTTGTTTATCTTTTCCCAATCTACTGTTTCGATCTAAATCTATAATCCCTTTTACTAAAGCAAAAGCAGGCGAACTCTTTATGGGAAATCCCATTGTAATATTTAATTCTGAAACATTTTCGGGAACAGCGTTCAACATGGGCAACAACAAGGTTTCGTCGCACAAAACAATTGCTGTATTATCGAATTGATTAGTAACAATATCCTTGTTACTATTAATCCATTTCGATGCGTAGTTTGCCTGACCTGAAAACCCAGGAACGGCAACCACATCAATTGATTCTAGTTTTGAAAAATTATTGGTAGTAACCACAAAATTTTCAGGCATTGGATATAACTGCAAATTTTCCTCAATAAACATTGCAGCTTCGTGTCTGGGCATGTTTTTATAATACACATCATAATCCCAAAAGAAAAATGAAGAACAAGTTGTTTTCAAAAAGGTAAAGAGTTTCTTTTCACATTTATTTAAAGCATTAAAACCTATAAATGCATATTTTTCATTCTTAAGGTCTTCAGTTTGTTCTTCAAGCTTTTCAACCATGTGCCTATAAACCAAGCCTTCATACGCCCAATTATTATGAAGTAATTCAGCTTTAAACTGATTGTAAATATGAATTAACTTTTCCCATAATGTTTGAAAACTTTTTTTATCCTCCGAACTGCGTGCGTTTAGAATATTCGACCAAAAAGTAGATAAATAACTAATTTGTTCTTCACTTAAAAAATCGAAGCCATAATCAATTTCTTGCAACGATTTAATGTTACTGAATAACTGATTGGAATCAATTAAATATTTATCTATGTCATTAAAATCAGCCAACAACATTTCGCCCCAATAATAAAACTCATCAAGACTTTCGGAACTACCTGTTACTTTACCATACACTTTATAGAGTTCAACAATCAAGGAGTTCTGGTCAATGATCTGTAAATCAGATAAATCGCCAACCAATTCTGAAATTGTAATTATTTTTGGAGAAAATATTGGCTGTTGAACCATTTGGCTCAAA
>JAQIBQ010000568.1 GCA_027859005.1 Prolixibacteraceae bacterium
GTTCTGAATCTTCACTTGGCAAGTATCGTTTAATGATCTTGGATTGTTGAGCTTGTGAAAATATGAAATACGTAATACCCTCCCTCCTTCCAAAAATATTTTAATCACTGAAGGGAAAACCAGCATACTATACCACATGCTTTAAACATGCACTTAAAAGACTGTTATTTTAAAATTTGGAAACTATTCAGTTGCCCTTTCCAGGGAAGTCATTTCCGTCTGAAAGAGAATGAATAGCCCCGCCCCGACGTCTATCTATAGCCGTTATCTTAACGGTTTAAAAGAATAAACAAATAAGACAATATACCATTCCCATATGCCATCATCTTTGATTTTTATGTGCTATTACAAGACATATGGGCTAAACCAATAATTAGCGTGATTTCAATAGTCCCAACATTAAGGGATAATTTAAATCTCTTTGAATAAAAGGCTTTAGCCCAATAAGATAATCAGTTACTTATAGTGATGGAATTAGCAGATAAATTTAAATTTTACATAAATAAAATAATAGTGATAACATAAATAAGATCGAATTTAGTATATGCATAAGTGCAGTTTCCTGCCGAATTTTATAGTGATACGTGAACTGAAAGCCGTATTGTTTCAAACAAAGTTGGGTGGATAAAATACAAAGACAAGCCTTTTCGGCTACTTGGCAGGTGCATAGCTTGCGATTGTGGAATGCGATGTTGAGTGCTAAAGAAATGGCGACCAAAGGAAGCCCATTTTGCAGCTTACGAAGCACGCTTTCCACAATCGCAACTAGAAACCGTACAAGGTTAAAGCCGCCAAAAAAAAAGCTTACCAAAATAGGCAAGCTTTAGTTTTGAGGGGAAAAAATCAATTATTGGGAAATGTTATTTGGGTATTGATATTTCTTGTAAATGGTTGTTGATGTTATCCCTGTAGTATTTGTCTTCGGGATTGAACAACTTTTAATTATATCCGATAAAATCCGTTATCAAATTTTATTCTTCTAGAAGTATTCTATTTATTTAGCTCCTTACTAGGAAATCTAATTGAAAAATAAACCCCAGGGAACCACCCCTGGGGAAAAACCAAAAATCAACTAACCATGAAAGTAATCGGCCACAACGTCCCAGTTGATCAGTTGCCAAAATGCTTCGACATAATCAGGACGTCTGTTCTGATAATTAAGGTAATAAGCATGTTCCCACACATCGATACCGAGTATAGGAGTACCTTTCACCTCCGAAACGCTCATTAACGGATTGTCCTGGTTTGCAGTTGAGCCAACGACTAAACTATCTTCAACTTTTACCAGCCATGCCCAACCCGAACCAAATCGAGTAGCAGCTGCCTTGGCAAATTGTTCTTTAAAAGCTTCTACTGAACCAAAGTCGCGAACAAGTGCATCTTTCAATGCGCCCGTTGGTTCTTTCGATCCACCTGGAGTTAATACTTTCCAGTATAAATTGTGATTGTAAAATCCACCTGCGTTGTTACGAACACCTGCAGGTTGTGTTTCTACAACTGCCAATAAATCTTCAATTGATTTTCCTTCAAAATCGGTTCCGGCAAGTAAGTTGTTTAAATTATTGGTATACGCAGCATGATGTTTGGTATGGTGAATTTCCATAGTACGTGCGTCAATTTGCGGTTCTAGTGCATCGTATGCATAATCTAATTGAGGTAATACAAAACTCATATGTTGTTCTTTTATATAAATTAATACTAATATAAGACTTATTTGTCTCTTTTTATAACATAGACAAAATTGAAAGGCTTTTGTTTACTTTGCAGAAACTTTTTTTTTTCGTTTTGAACAAGAAAATACTTCAACTAGCTATTCCTAATATTATTAGCAACATTACAATTCCGCTACTCGGATTGGTGGATATTGCGTTAATGGGACATTTAAACCATGTAAAGTATATTGGTGCTATTGCTTTAGGAGGTATTATTTTTAATTTCATTTATTGGAGTTTTGGTTTCTTACGCATGGGAACAAGCGGTTTTACAGCGCAGGCCTATGGCGAGAAAGACGAAAAGAAGTCGATTACACTATTGGCACGTGCATTACTTGTCGCATTTTCTGCAGCATTACTATTAATTGTTTTTCAAGTTCCGATTGAATGGTTAAGCTTTCGCCTAATAAATGGTAGTAAGGAAGTTGAAATGCTTGCTTCGGAATATTTTCGGATTAGAATTTGGGCCGCACCTGCTACCATTTCGGTATTTGCTTTAAGTGGTTGGTTTTTGGGCATGCAAAACGCACGTTACCCCATGATAATTGCTCTCGTTATAAATGCAGCCAATATTGGCTTTAACTGTTTGTTTATTTTTGGCTTTGGAATGACTTCTGACGGCGTAGCTCTGGGAACTGTTTTGGCACAATATTTAGGTTTTGTGCTTGCCATTATTCTTTTAAGTAAAAAGTACCGTACCCTTTTTAAGCTTATAGAAATTAAAGCATTGTTGGAAGTTAAATCGATGGTGCAATTTTTTAAAGTTAACTCCGATATCTTTTTTCGTACACTTTGTATAATTGCTGTGTTTACTTTCTTTACTTCAAAATCGGCAGCAACCAACAATACAATACTCGCGGTTAATGCCTTGTTACTCCAGTTCCTGCTTTTTCATTCTTATTTTATCGATGGTTTTGCTTTTGCTGGGGAGGCATTGGTGGGAAAATATATTGGTGCTCAAAAACCAACTCAACTTAAGAAAGTGATAAAACTGTTGTTTTTGTGGGGGACTATTCTTGCAATTGTTTTTAGTGTTGCCTATTACGCTGGAAACGATTTGATTTTAAAACTACTTACCAATAATATTGAATTAATAAAAGCCGCCCAACCCTACCTCGCTTGGGTTATACTACTTCCATTGGTTGGTACTGCATCGTACATTTGGGATGGAATTTTCATTGGAGCCACAGCATCGAAGGGCATGCTTTATTCAATGCTAGGTGCTACATTCTTGGTATTCTTTCCGCTTTACTTTGGCTTCAAAGAGCAACTTGGCAACCATGCGCTTTGGTTAGCATTAGTAGTTTTTATGGCCAGTAGGGGTTTGTTTCAAAGCTTGATTGCAAGAAGGTTTATTTTTAAAAACTTACACGAGCGTCTGGTTTAATAAAATTGGCGATATTTCAATAGCCCCGACATTAATGTCGGGGTAATTTATAGCTCTTTGAAGAAAGGGCTTTAGCCCAATTTGATAATCTTTCACTTACAGTGATTGAATTAGCAAAATAATTTAAACTTGACCCTATTAACAATAGATCGTTAGATTTTGAGATTTGAGTAATGAGACGCAATGTAAATCACTAAATACTAACGAGTTCCACAAACAACTACTACTTTTTTAATTATGTTATTATCAGTGCATTGCAAAAGTTTACCGGACTATTAATTAAGACAACAGTGAAAAAAGCAACAACGTTCCTAAGTTTCTGAGCTATCAAGCAAACACAAAAGCATTACACGTTAAAGATTTCCATCTTCCATACAAGAGGGAAAAATATAGCTATCTTGAAAACCAAAAATAAAACACATGTATTTACTCAACTTCAGTCTTTCCGATTTTTTTAGTGAACCAACGTACATTTCAATAATAACAGGAGCAGCCATTGCTCTTTGGATAACTCTTCGGAGCAAGAACAAACGTCGTCAAACAGCTTTGCTCGATGCTGCATCCAATAAAAACCTGGAACAATTTAAATTAGAGTTAAGCAAAAAGAAAGTAGCTATAAATCAGATCAACCTGAACCGACATACCCCTTTGATTTTAGCGACTGCAAAGTTCGGTACTAAATATTTGATTGAAGAATTATTGGCTAAAGGTGCACTTATTAATTGGCAAGATCTTGAAGGAAATACCGCACTGCACTATGCTGTTGACAGAAACAACAAAACACTGGTAAAGGTATTTCTGGATCAAAAAGCAGATTTAACCTTGGTAAACAAAGAAGGTTTTACGGCAATAGTACTGGCCAAAGAATTAGATAAAACTGAATTGGTAGAACTATTTTCAGCTCTATCAGAGTAAGCATTCCAAATTAATGTTGTCCTTAATAAATTGGCGCTTCTCCCAAACCCAACTTACTTTTGTCTATAAAGAAGTAAGCAAAAGTCCCTAACTGCCAATAAAGACCAACATTTCACATCTCTTTTTTAAAAGAATAAATCTTGCATCTCGATACTTGATACCTGATACTCTAGTCTTATGTTTACTAATATTCAAAACTACTACCTCCCAAAAACTCACGTATTAGCGAAGTAGGCGGTATTTCATCATCTTCAATAGTTTTAAAGTATTTCATAATTTTATGCAAGCGTGCTGCTTCGGCAAATTCTGGTTGATTTTCAGGCACTTCTTTCAACAATGGTTCAAGGTATTTTTTTAGTACTGCCAGTTCGTACAACATGGCTGAATTGAACATGGTATCGGCATTTTCTTGATGCGGAAATATGTTCTTCTCCTCTCCTCTTCGAACACTTGGCCAACGCCGAATTGTTTCTAAAGCGGAATAACCACGGTAATTGGCATCGCGAATAATTCGACGAATTAATCGGTTGTCGGTGGTAGAAATTGGGTTTTGATCGTCGATAGAAATGGTAGTTAAAGCCGAAATAAAAATACGGTAGGTAATTGAGGCATCTATTTTTGGTGTGAGCCCTGTATTCAAGGCATGAATTCCTTCAATGATTAAAACTTCATGGGGATGCAACTGAAGCAAATCGCCTTTGAAAAATCTTTTCCCCTCGGTAAAACTGAACTTAGGAATTTCAACTGTTTCACCCTTAATAATGGATAAAAGCTGCTGGTTAAAGAAATCGATATCAATTGCCTCTAATGCTTCAAAGTCGTAATTGCCATTCTCATCGAGAGGCGTGTGAACCCGATCTACAAAGTAATTATCGAGTGAAAGGGTACGCGGTTTTAATCCACAAACCGACAATTGTACGGCCAGCCGTTTACTAAATGTTGTTTTACCCGACGACGAAGGACCGGCAATCATTACCAATTTTGGTCGTGGCAATTGCTCCGCTATTTGAGTAGCAATTTCAGCAATTTTCTTTT
>JAQIBQ010000238.1 GCA_027859005.1 Prolixibacteraceae bacterium
CGAATCAGTTTTATGGTTCGAGTGATAGTTTAAATCCCTTTGTTAATGTGAAGGATATTAAGGGCGTAGATAATTATTTCAGATTGTTAATCTATGAACCTGGAGACGATATTGTGGATTACTATTATGTGGTTGACGATACTTTTGGGAAAGACGGTACCATTACAATGCCCATTTACTTTAAGACATATACCTTTGGCGATACTGTAATTGTTGAGCTCCGCCATTTAAATAGAGCTACTTACGACTATTACGTGGGTTTAAGTGAAAACTTAGGTGGATCTTTCAATTCAATTGCACCCGGAAACCCAGTGTCGAATATGCCCGACGATGTTTTTGGTTACTTTGCAGGCTATGCTGCCGATATCGATACCATTGTAATTCAAGCCTTACCTTTTAAATAGAAGGGTTGAAACATACAAGTACTTAAAGTGAGCTTAAGTTAGAAGTGACTAGAGTTTAGTGTATTAAAGGAATGATTTTGAACTTAGAAACTATTTATTGCGACTCAAGTCTTAAGTCGTTTGAAAATGATATACAATCATTGTTTGATAACTTTAGGCATTTTAGGCACTCAAAACTCTAGGCACTAAATTTATTGTTATTTTTGTGGCGCGAATTACTAGCGTTTCACTTAAATATTTATACCCATGAAAACCGTTTCATTTTTTTTAATTGTAATCCTATTTATAATGATAAGTTGTACAAATACAAATCCTATAGAAGAAGAGAAAGCAGATGACTTTCAATTTTACCTTGAGCAGTTTGCCGATCTTAAAATATTGCGTTACCCTGTTTTCGGTTTTGAGGAATTACCTCTCCAGCAAAAAGAATTAATCTATTATTTGTCGCAAGCAGCCATTGAAGGGCGCGACATAATTTTCGATCAAAACAACAAACATAATTTGGCCATTCGTCGTACACTTGAGGCAATTTACGCGAATTATGAGGGCGATCGTGAAAATGAAGATTTTAAAGCCTTAGAAGTTTATTTAAAACGTATTTGGTTTTCAAACGGAATTCATCATCATTATTCTACCGATAAATTTATGCCAGATTTTACGCTGGATTATTTTACCGATTTATTAAATACAATAGATGAAGCAAAACTTCCAATTTCGAAAAATGAAGTAATTAAAACCTTGGTGCCTGTAATGTTCGATCCTGCATTTGATGCAAAACGTGTAAATCAAACTGAAGGCGAAGATTTAATTGCAACGTCGGCCAATAATTACTGGGCCGATGGCATTACCTTAGCCGAAGCCGAAGCATTTTATGCCAAAATGAAAGATCCAACAGATCGAACTCCTGTTTCGTATGGCTTAAATAGCAGGTTAGAAAAAGTGAATGGTGAGTTAACTGAAAACGTTTGGAAAGTTGGTGGTACTTATTCTGCCGCTATCGAAAAAATTGTTTATTGGCTCGATAAAGCTTTAACTGTTACCGAAAACGATGATCAAGCACAAGTAATTCGATATTTGATTGATTATTATAAAACTGGTGATTTAAAAACTTTCGATAAGTACAATGTAGCTTGGTTGGCCGATCAAAATTCTCACATCGATTTTGTAAACGGGTTTATTGAAACCTATGGCGATCCACTTGGACTAAAGGCCAGCTGGGAAAGTGTAGTTAATTTCAAAAATGTGGAAGCAACTAAACGTACTGAAATTATAAGTTCAAATGCACAATGGTTTGAAGATCACTCTCCCGTTGATCCACGTTTCAAAAAAGAAGAAGTAAAAGGAGTTACTGCCAAAGTAATTACTGCTGCGATGTTGGGTGGCGACTGTTATCCTGCAACACCAATTGGAATTAACTTACCAAATGCCGATTGGATTCGACGCGATCATGGTTCAAAATCGGTAACGATAGAAAACATTACCTATGCTTACGATAAAGCTTCGGAAGGAAATGGATTTTTGGAAGAATTTGCTTTCTCGCAGGAAGAAATAGACCGTATTCGTAAGTATGGCTTTCAAGCCGATAATTTACACACCGATTTGCACGAATGTTTAGGACATGGTTCAGGCCAATTATTACCAGGTGTTGCTGGCGACGAATTGAAAGCATACGGAGCAAGCATTGAAGAAGCTCGTGCCGACCTTTTTGCACTGTATTACATGGGCGACATAAAAATGATTGAGTTAGGATTGCTACCCAATGAGGATGCTTATAAATCGGCATACGACGATTATATTCGTAATGGTTTAATGACTCAGTTAACTCGTATTAAGTTAGGTGATGATGTGGAACAAGCTCATATGCGAAATAGGCAGTTGATTTCGAAATGGGCCTATGAAAATGGTAAGGCCGATAACGTGATTGAAAGAGTTTCAAAAGATGATAAAACTTACTTTGTGGTTAATGATTATAAAAAGCTTCAGTCTTTGTTTGGAGAATTGTTAGCTGTAATACAACGAGTGAAATCGGAAGGCGATTTTGAGGCAGGTAAAAAATTAGTTGAAGACTATGCTGTGAAGGTTGAACTTGATTTACATAAAGAAGTATTAGCTCGTTATGAAAAATTGAATTTAGCACCATACAGTGGTTTTGTTAATCCGGTATATATGCTTGAAAAAGATGATAATGGTGAAATTGTTAACATTACATTGGATTACACCGAAGGCTATGCTGAGCAAATGATGCGTTACGCGAAGAAGCACTCTTGGTTGCCAACCTATAATTAATTAAAATACAGATTAAAGAAAAATTGAAAATGTCTTCTCGTTTAAGAGGAGGCATTTTTTTATTGTTTTTGGTTTTGTGAATGATTTAAATATTTCACAAAAATACTACAAGCTTCATTTTTATTAAATCAAATATTATTTCACTGCTGAAAGATATTATCTTGAGACTTTATTTGAAATCTAACTATAATATTTTTATGAACATTTTATTCAAAAAAGAGCATTTTCTGGTTTTGATTTTCTTTGTTTTTCTTCCATTTTGGATGTATGCACAATCAGTGTATCAATTGAAACCAAATGATCATGAAGCTGTGTTTTTTACTGCTGAAAATTTTCAAATTAAAGCTTATGGTAAAACAGATGTTTCTGAAATACTTCAGATAACAATTAACAAATTAAAAACTGAAAAAAACTTTGGAATTATTTTTATTCCTGAGGGAAAATATTTGATAAGCAAAACTATTTATGTTCCCAAAGCCATTCGGTTAATTGGTTTTGGAGCAAAAAGGCCCGAGTTCATTCTGGGTGAAAATACACCTGGCTTTCAACAAGAACAAAACTATATGTTTTGGTTTACCGACCGAATCGTCGAAGAGAACAGAGAGCCGCGCGATGCCGGAGCCGGTACTTTTTATAGTGCAATCTCGAATATTGATTTTCGTATTGAAAAAGGGAATCCAATGGCAGTTGCCCTTCGCACTCATTTTGCTCAACACGGTTTTGTTTCGCACTGTAATTTTCAAATTGGTGAAGGCTTTGCTGGGATTTACGATTTGGGAAATGAAATTG
>JAQIBQ010000600.1 GCA_027859005.1 Prolixibacteraceae bacterium
ATATCTCAGCATCCAACTCAGCTTGCATAAACTCGTTGAAGTTAGGAAACTGGTTAGTTCCTAATAAGTTTTCACGACGAGTTGCAATTGATTTATCCAATTTAGCAGCAGTAGCTTCAATTGTTTCCTGAATGAAACCAGCCTTGAAAGCTTCAACATAACCGCCTTTTTCTTGTACTTCAACAAAAAGTTCCCAAGCTAAAGTTGCAATGTTATCAGTCAAATTTTCAATATAATAAGATCCGGCAGAAACGTCGGCAATTTTATCTAAGTGAGCTTCTTCTTTCAATAAAATTTGTTGATTACGTGCAATACGTTCAGAGAAATCAGTGCTGTCTTCATAAATAGCATTAAACGGAAGAACAGTCATTGAATCGGTTCCACCCAAAACTGCACTCATCGCTTCTGTTTGTGTACGAAGCAAATTTACATGTGGATCGTATACTGTTTTATTCCAAACAGTGTTTTCACTGTGGATACGCATTTTGGCTGCACAACGGCAAATACCATCTTCACACTCACCACCACATGAACAACTATCACAGCAATTGCATTTTGGCTCGTAAGCTTCAACAATTTTTGCCCATAACATGCGAGCAGCACGTAGTTTGGCAATTTCCATGAAGTAGTTTGCTCCAACACCAAAATTGAATTTCATTTTTTTAGCAACAGAAGCTACATCTGCACCCATTTCACTTAAAGTTGAAAGGTACTCAGCACCTGAAGCTAACGAGAAAGCCAATTCCTGAACAATTGAGGAACCTGCATCGCGGTATAATTTTCCTTTCACGTTGATAACTGAAAGCTTTTTTAAGCCTATAGTTTCTTCAATCAAAGTTTTTAACTCAGAGAAATTTTCTTCTTTTAGTGCACCATTTTTTGAGAAACTTCCAATTGGGTCGATGCTCACTGAAGCCTTTACTTTGGAATCGGCACCATACATTTCAGTTATGTATTGTGCCAATACTTTAGCGTTTTCAACTTTTTTACTGCAAGCTACAATGTTGAGTTCAATGGCATCTAAGTCGATGTCTTTCAACAATACTTTCAGATCATTGATACTTATTAACGTACTTCCTTTAAAAACAAAACCCAGCGAATTGATGCCTTTGTGCAAAACTTCAAGGGCTTTTTTGTTAGCAGCTTCCAAATCAAAGACTACTATGTCTTGACGAATAAGCCATTCGTTTCCTTTGGTTTTTGTGCCACGAACAAATGGGAACTGCCCGGGTAGTTTGTTCAAATGTTGTACTTTTTCTAAATCTTCTTGACGGTAGTATGGACGAACATTAAAACCTTCGTTGGTTTTCCACACTAACGCCTTTTCAAAATCTCTCCCTTTAAGATCAGCATCAACTTTAGCGCGCCAATCTTCCGAGCTAATCGGAGGGAATTCACTGAAAAGGTTTATATTTTTCTCTGCCATAACTATAAGTAACTGTATTTTAAAAACGGGGGCAAAGGTAGTTGTTTTTAGGAGGTTGCAATGGAAGTGTATCGAAAATTACCTCCTATTATTGCAATCTTAAAATTGTATAAATAAACGAAATAAAAAACTCTAATTGTTAACAATTAGAGTTTTTTATAATGGGTTGAAATAGAGTTTCTTTATTTGAAATATGAAGTGATCTTCATTAGATTTTCCGATTGTTTTAGTAATTCTTCGGAACTGGCAGATAGCTCTTCCGATGTTACTGCATTTTGTTGTGAAATGTTGTTTAATTGGAGAATTGCTGTATTTATTTGCTCTGTACCGGCGGCTTGTTCATTGCTAGCAGTTGTGATTTGTTCTACTAATTCAGTTGTACGTTTTATTTTTGGAACAAGTTCACTAATTACAATTCCCGATTCTTCAATTGCAGTCATACTTTCTTTCGAAATAAGATTGATATCATCGGATGCAATTTTACTGCTTTCAGCAAGTCTACGAACTTCTAATGCCACAACAGCAAAACCTCTTCCAGCATCGCCTGCACGCGCTGCTTCAATTCCGGCATTTAGGGCTAAAATATTAGTTTGGTATGCAATGTCATTTATAACATTTATTTTATCAACTATAAGATTTGTCGATTCAACACTTTTTAAGGCCGAAACACTTACCTCATCCATTGTAGCTGATGCTTTTTTAGAAATACTGCATGTTTCATTTGAATTAGAAGTGTTTTGCTGAATATTTGCTAACATCTCTTCCATTGAACTTGATACTTCTTCAAGTGATGATGATTGCTCTGCGGCTCCAGATGATAATGATTGTGCTGCAGAATTTAGTTGGTCACTTGAAAGGAGCATGTGGTTTGTTCCTTCATTGATATCTTTAACAATACTTTTCAAATTTGAAGAAAGTTTTGAAATGGCTTTGTTTAATTCATCCAATTCATTTTTGGATTTGCCTTTTGTTTCTTGTAAATCTATATTGATTTCACCTTTAGCAATTTTAACTATTTGTTGTATAGATTGATCCAAAGTTTTTTTTTACCATTTTTGAAACAAAGTAAAAGCATGCAATTGTAAATGGAATTCCAATTCCCATAGTAAGAATTGTTGGAAAAGTTTCTGGGTATAGGTTTCCAAGTTCTCCTAATGCATCTATTATAAGAATATTTACAACCCATAGTATTGAAATATTAAGTAAAACTGATTTTTTGAAAAAAAATCGAAGAACAATAAATGCCAACGGTATACCAATAATTGATGTAAGTAATACCTCCATGATTTCACTTTTCATAATTACCCCTTTTCTATAGAAATAAATGTATTAATATATTACAAAAGTATAAAAATCTCATCTCCTATAATGAAACATGCTTCTATGTTGTTTTTTATTAAAGAATATTTATCTATTGATTTACATATCTTACCGATTAATAAATTGCTTCGTCTAATAGAAGGTTTTTTTTGAAAGAAGTATTTCTATTTTGTATAGAAATTTAATAATTGAATTATGGATGAGAAAGTAAAAGCAATTGTAGCTCACATAACACCAATCGGGTGGATTATTGCTTTGATTGTGAATATTAACGATAAAGATGAATACACTTCTTTTTATTTACGTCAAACTTTGGGGCTTTATATTATTAGTTTAATAGCCAATTTTATACCTTTTTTAGGATGGATTGTAGGTGTTGTTGTATTTGCTTTTTGGTTGTTAAGTCTTATTTATGCAATTCAAGGTGAAAGAAAAAATGTTCCCTTTGGTCATTTATTCCAAGAATGGTTTAATGGCTTATAAAATTAAAAAGCAGCCATAAGTAAATCTAAATCTTTTGTAGGAAGGTTAAATTTATTTCCGATGTCTTTATTGGTTAAGATGCCGTTGTATATGTAAACACCTTCGCGGAAACCTTTCATGCTTTTAATATAGTGTGCTATTCCTCCAATTTCTCCAATTTCCAATAATACTGATGCAAATATATTGCTAAGTGCTATTGTTGTGGTGCGTGAAACTCTTGCCGAAATGTTTGGAACACAATGATGGATAATTCCATCTTTCACATAGGTCGGTTCTGAAAGTGTTGTGCATTTTGTGGTTTCGAAACAACCGCCTTGAGAAGCATTTAGATCAATTATTATTGACCCATCTTTCATTTTCCGAACTAGGTCACTTGAGAGAACATAATTTGGTGCTGAATTGAAGGGTTGAGCACCTAAAACAACATCGGCCGATGAAATTGCTTTTTCAAGAACACGCGGGTAATAAAGCGAAGTAAATACTTTTTGATTGAACTTTCGTTCAAATGCTCTGAGTTTGCTAATTGAATTGTCGAATATTTTTACTTCAGCACCTAGTCCGAGGGCTGCTCTTGTTGCATATTCAGCTGCTGTTTCCGATCCTAAAATAAGAACTGCAGCAGGTGATATTCCTGTAACACCACCAAATAAGACACCTTTGCCACCAGCGCTATTACTTAGTAGTTCACTTGCAACGGTCATTGATACAATTCCTGAAATCTCACTTAGCGATTGCATTACAGGCAGCCCATTCATTTCGTCTTTCATGTATTCAAAAGCAATTGCAATAACTTTCTTTTGCATTAACTTTTTCATAATTGCGGCATTCTGTGAATCGATATGCATCATTGAAAAAAGTATTTGATTGCCTCTTAGAAGATCAATTTCTTCGATGTGAAAAGGAGCTACTTTAATAATAAAATCACACTGAAAAACATCTGATTTATTTTTTGTAACAATTGCACCAGCTTCGGTGTATTCCAAATCGGAATAACGAGCTTTTATGCCTGCTTGTGACTCAACTATTACTTCATGACCTGAATTAACTAAAAGTTCAACCGCCTGAGGTGTTAATGGTAAGCATTGTTCGTCTTTATTAATGTTGGCGGGAAGTCCAATATTTATTTTCACAAGTTTCTTTTTAACTTCCAATTTTTCTTCAGCGGGCATTAATTGCTGTTCTTCAAATCGGTAGATGTTAGATTTCGAGCTTTGGGTCATGGCTGTGCTTATTAAAGTGTTTGAATTTACTTCTTTACAATGAGATTCACAACAAAGCTAATTTCGAATTATAATTTCTCGATCTTGATTTGGAAGTACCTTGATGTCTACCCAGACTGCATCGTTGGGTAGGAGTTCTTCAATTTTATTTGGCCATTCGATAAAACAAATATTTCCTGAATAGAAATATTCTTCGGCTCCTAAATCGAAAGCTTCTTGCATGTTTTTTAGTCTGTAACAATCGAAATGATAGATTGGTTTTTCATCAGCGGCAATGTACTCGTTAATAATGGCAAAAGTTGGACTGGTAATGTTTTCCTTAACTCCTAATAAGGTGCAAACCATTTTTATAAATGTGGTTTTACCAGCTCCCATTTCTCCATTAAAAGCAAAAACAGTGTGATGGTTTATTGATTGAATAAACTGTTTGCCTGCTTTTTCTAAATCGCTTAGTGATTCAAGTTGTATTTTGATCATAGTTAACAATTAAACTGTATGCAAAAGTGAAAAAAAAAAGAAGACTTTTGTAACCGGAGATGTATATTTATTCAATTTCAGATTTGTGTGGTTGGGTATTTGTGAAATTTTCTTTTTACATTTGACGAGTTCGAATTATAAAAATTTACAATCATGAATATTCCTGAAAACCTAAAGTACACCAAAGAACATGAATGGGTTAAAATTGATGGCGATGTAGCTACAGTTGGAATCACTGAATATGCTCAAGGTGAACTAGGTGATATTGTTTTTGTTGAAATAGAAACAGAAGGTGAAACACTAGAAAAAGATGAAACATTTGGTACTGTAGAGGCAGTAAAAACAGTTTCAGATTTGTTTATGCCTATCGGAGGTGAGATAACAGAGAAGAACGAACTTCTCGATGATGCTCCTGAAACGATAAACAAAGATCCTTATGGAAAGGGTTGGATGGTGAAAATTAAAATTACTAATAGTGCTCAAGTTGAAGAGCTATTAGATGCAATTGCGTACAAAAATTTAATTGAAGATTAATTTACTTACTTACTTACTTTATACTTATAGATAAAAAAAAGCCCTGAAGGGCTTTTTTTTTATCTAATATTTTGAATTGATCTTATAGCTTTCTATCAACCTCTACAGTAGTGAATGATTCAATAATGTCACCTATTCTTATATCGTTGTAGTTGGCAACGTTCATACCACATTCGTATCCGTTTTTCACCTCTTTTACGTCATCTTTAAAACGTTTAAGTGATCCTAAATCTCCAGTGTAAATAACAATTCCGTCGCGAATTACACGAACCTTATTGTTACGAACGATTTTTCCATCGCGAACAATACAGCCAGCAATTGTACCAACTTTGGTGATTTTGAATACTTCTCGAATTTCGGTTGTACCTATAATTTCTTCCTTAATTTCAGGAGACAACATACCTTCCATAGCCGATTTCAATTCTTCAATTGCATCGTAAATAATTGAGTAAAGTCTGATGTCAATTTCTTCCTGTTCTGCCAACTTACGTGCAGCTAATGAAGGACGAACCTGGAACCCAATAACAAGAGCGTCGGATGCTGAAGCTAACATTACATCTGATTCAGAAATTTGTCCAACAGCTTTGTGTTTTATATTTACTTGAATTTCGTCGGTTGAAAGTTTAATTAATGAATCGGCAAGTGCTTCAATTGATCCATCAACATCACCCTTGATA
>JAQIBQ010000031.1 GCA_027859005.1 Prolixibacteraceae bacterium
ATATCTATTACATGCAAGTCGTCAACAAAATGAACCAAATGTGGCACACCCGTATTTAGAAAATACCCATCTGTCAATGAATTAATTTCATTCACATCAATCATGTGAAGATCAACTAATTTATCGTCCAAAAAAGCATCGTGAGAACCATCTGCTGCAAGAAATTTAGTTCGGCCTCCAATTATTCCTAAGTGATTTGCAAATGCAACAATGCATCGACCACCATTTCCACACATGCTGGCCTCAAAACCGTCGGAATTAAAATAAGTCATCCGAAAATCAAAATCATCTGACAATTCTAATGTCATTAATCCATCAGCACCAATGCCAAACCGACGGTGACATAAGAATTCAATTAACTTATTATTCGACTTGACAAAAATATTTTCTCTGTTGTCAATAATAATAAAGTCATTTCCTGCGCCCTGATATTTATAAAATTTATAAATCATATTTCTAAAAATGTATTAATAACTATAATTAAACAAATATTCTTTGCAAAAGTTAACATACAAAATAGTTGCGGTTAAAGTATGTTAAACTCATGCTATCAATGCGAAATCATAAAACTAACAGTCTTATTTTTGCGTTTCCGAATTATAAAGATACAAACCTTTAAAGTAGTTATTATCATGAAGAAAATACAAAACATTATTTTTTCAGTAATTATTGCAGTTGTAGGTGGTTTTACTGCAATATACATCTATACCAATTTTCTTGAAAAACCACAAATTGTAACGATTGAGAATCCAAAGCAAGTTCAATATGCCTCTATGAATAATCCATCGGGAGGTATTGATTTGACTTTTGCCGCAGAAGGTTCAGTTAAAGCTGTTGTACATATACAAACTCAGTACCAACAACAGCAACAACAACAACAACAACAATCATATCAAGGTGGCGGAAATCCATTTTTCGATTTCTTCTTTGGAGATCCCTACCAACAACAAGAACCAAGAATACAAAAAGCATCGGGTTCTGGAGTAATAATTTCTGCCGACGGCTATATCGTAACAAACAATCATGTAATTGAAAACTCAGATGATATTAAAATTATATTGAACGATAATAGAGAATATGATGCTGTGTTAATTGGAACAGATCCATCAACTGACATTGCTCTTCTAAAAATTGAAGCTGAAAATTTACCATTCATTAATTGGGGCAATTCTGATAACTTAAAATTAGGCGAATGGGTTCTTGCTGTTGGAAATCCATTCAACCTAACATCTACCGTTACTGCGGGTATAGTTAGTGCAAAAGCACGAGGAATTGGTATAATTGGCGGACAATTACCAATTGAATCATTTATTCAAACAGATGCAGCCGTAAACCCAGGTAATAGTGGTGGCGCCTTAGTCAACACAAATGGTGATTTAGTGGGAATAAATACAGCAATAGCATCTAGAACAGGATCATATAGCGGATACTCATTCGCTGTACCAGCAAGCATCGTTCAAAAAGTAGTTGGCGATTTAAAACAATTTGGCGAAGTTCAACGTGCCCTTTTAGGTGTATCAATTCGAACAGTAGATGCCGATTTAGCAGAAGAAGAAAGTTTAGATCAAATTAAAGGAGTTTTTATTGCTGCTGTAAGTGAAGAGGGAGCTGCAAAGGAAGCAGGCATTGAAAAAGGCGATGTAGTTATTGCAATTGATAATATTCCGGTAAACACCTCAAGTGAGCTACAAGAACAAATCGGAAAGCATCGTCCTGGTGATAAAATAGAAGTTTTAATAAAAAGAAAGAATAAAGAGAAACTTTTTGTAACTACTTTACGTAACACACGAGGTGGTACAGGAATTATCAAAAATAGCTTAACCGTATTGGGCGCTGAGCTTGAAAAAATTGATGAAAAAATAAAAAACAAATTACAAGTACGTAATGGGCTTATTATCAATAAACTCTCTAAGGGTAAATTGAAAGATGCTGGCATTCGTGAAGGTTTTATTATAACACATGTGAACAAAAGAGCTGTTGATAGTGTAGAAGATATTAAAGAAGTACTAAAAATAGCTAAAAGAGGTGTTCTAGTTGAAGGATTATACAAAAATGGAGAAGAAGCTTACTACGTTTTTGGAATTGAATGATACAAAGAACTCCTTACATCAAACAATAAATTTGAATATCTGAGCTGAAAATTATATATTTGCGCGATTTTTCAAGGAGACTAAATGAGACAATTAAAGATTACAAAATCAATTACTAATCGTGAAAGTGCTTCACTTGACAAGTACTTACAGGAAATTGGTAAAGAAGAACTTATCACCGTAGAAGAAGAGGTGGAGTTGGCCCAGCGGATCAAAAAAGGTGATCATGCTGCACTAGAAAAGCTAACCCGAGCCAATCTTCGCTTCGTTGTATCAGTAGCAAAACAATATCAGAATCAAGGCTTAAGCCTGCCCGACCTCATTAATGAAGGAAATTTAGGTCTGATAAAAGCTGCTGAAAAATTCGATGAAACACGTGGATTTAAGTTTATCTCCTACGCTGTTTGGTGGATTCGTCAATCCATACTCCAGGCTTTAGCCGAGCAATCTCGTATTGTTCGTTTGCCTTTGAATCAGGTTGGTTCGTTAAATAAAATTAACAAAGCTTTCTCAAAATTTGAGCAAGAACATGAACGTAAACCATCACCTGAAGAATTGGCAGAAACACTGGAGTTACAACCAGAAAAGGTTGCCGATACCTTAAAAGTATCTGGACGTCACATATCAGTTGACGCACCTTTTGTTGATGGTGAAGATAACAGCTTGTTGGATGTTTTACCAAACACCGATTCGCCTAGTGCAGACAAAGCTTTAATAATGGAATCGTTAGCACGTGAGATCGACAGAGCTCTTGCTACCCTTACCGAACGCGAAAGCGACATTGTGCGTCTGTTTTTTGGAATTGGTTGTCAGGACATGACACTGGAAGAGATTGGCGAACGCTTTGGTTTAACGCGCGAACGTGTGCGTCAAATTAAAGAAAAAGCAATTCGCCGCTTGCGACACACTTCACGTAGTAAATTATTGAAAACGTATCTTGGATAGGAAGAAAAAATCTATAGATAAAACTGAACCGTCTTCACTTCAATGTGGGGACGGTTTTTTTATGACTGCTCTTTATATGCAAAAAAAAACGGATCACTAGAACATTCTGGTTGATTAGAATAGACTAACTAAATCAAGGTCATATCAATAGGATATTATTCTTCTCATCAGAAGAGAAGCAACTATCGGAAAGATACAACTTAATTATAAACGTATTGTGAAATAACCCGAATGTTCTGCTGATCCATGGTTTGCCTGCAAGGCAAACAAAAAGCTGCCTCAGATAGTGAGACAGCTTTCATTTTATAATAGAGCTTTCTTTGTTTACTTTACAAAGTCGGAAGTCATCAAAAATTCATGACTTAATTTAACACTTTCGAGTGGATCAAAACTGTAACGCTCTACTTCCACAACAATGTGTTTCATTCCAGCAATTTCTTTTTTGGCAAAAATTGGTTCGAAATTCATTATTGATTCATCGCCACCCAATTCTTTTTCATCTTTTACATGCCACAAATCAAAACGACCTGGATATTTATCGAAATACTCAACGGCTTTCTGACCGCCCACAGTGATCCAATACAAATCTATTTGGAAGAATACTTTTTCAGGATCGGTATTTTGAAGCATAAAGTCGTAACGGCGAATTCCATCAACCTCTTGAAACTCCTTGTCGTGGTTATGGTATCCAAATTGAATTCCTTTCGCATTACACTTTTCACCAACAGCATTGAAATAGTCACAAAACAGTTTAAGATCGGCAAGTGATCCGTAACCTTTGTCATCCATAAAAGGCTGAACAATGTAACTAACTCCAGCAGCTGCATGAGCATCTATACAAACATCCCACCATTCCATAACCTCATCCCAATTTGAAGAATCGGGTAAAGCTTGTCCTGTGTGCGATGCCAGAAATTTAAGCCCATTATCGTTCAAAGCGGCTTTAAATTCCAAAGGATCCATTCCGTAAAATTTACCATCACCATATCCGGCAGCTTCAACGAAACTGTAACCTATATCCCCTACTCTTTCTATGGTTGCAATCGGATCGGCTTTCATGTTGTCGCGAACCGACCATAATTGAAGACCAATTTCCTTTTTAGCTGTACACGAAAAAAGTGTTAAGGTAAATAAGGCTATAAAAACTATAAATGATTTATTGATTAGTCTCATAGTTCAAGTATTTTAATATTTCTGAACCAAACATCGTCGCCATGATCCTGCACTCCAATGTAACCTTCGGAAGCAACATCGGCCCAAGTTGGATTCAAGGATGGAAATTTACTTTCAGCCACTAATTCATTCCATTCATCGGTCCACAAGTGATATTCAAGAACGGTTTCGCCATTTTGCTTGTGAACAACTGTACCTTTGTAACAAATTATTTCTATTGTATTCCACTCACCTGCGGGTTTCGCATTTTGAGGTTTAGCTGGGATTAAATCGTATAACGATCCTGCTTTACGATTACCATCTTTACCTAGAAAAGAATCGGGGTGCTTATCGTTATCCAGCACTTGCATTTCAGGAGCAGTTCTCCAAATGGTTTCAAATTCGGGAAGTTCTTGGCCCAAATAGAAAATGCCAGAGTTTCCTCCTTCAGAAATTTTCCACTCCATTTTTAGTCGAAAATTTGAAAACTTCTTATCGTAAATAATATCACCACCTTCACGAGCTCCAGCTTCGCCTCTACCCGAACCTTGACACATTAATGAACCATCATCAATAATCCATCCGCCAGGAAAGGTTTCTTTTGCATAGTTTCTCCACCCGTCGGTAGTTTGACCATCAAAGAGTAAGATCCAACCTTCGGCTTTTTCTTCTTTTGTTAAAGTATTGGGTCCACCTTTTTCTGCGCATGAAGCAAAAGCAAGGGCTACAATAGCTATTAATAGAATTGGTAATTTTTTCATCAGTTAATTCTTTTATTTGATTTTAAAAATTTGGTTTAATTATGCCATATCAGGCAATTTCCATCCATCGCGATAATTATGCTGAATTAACTCAGCTGCAAACTCCTGTGCATTCATAGGCTCTGTCCAATCTTTATTAAACGTTGGATGACCGTCGTGAATTTTAAATCCGTCTTTTATTACAGTTTTGATAGTTTCGTTATCGCCAATATTGGTAAATTTCATGTTCTTTCCATCCCATTCCAATTCTTTATTCAGGCTTTGTAAACGAACAGCTAAAACTCCCATAACTACCATCTCGTTGAATGGACCAGCTTCGGCAAAACTTGAAGCAGTTTGTATTCTGTTTTCAGGTGTTTCTTTACATGCACGTACCCAATCCATTTCGTGGCTTTCTTCAACCTTACGGCCAAACAAATCACCTTCAGGCTTCTCTACAGATCCATCGGAACGTAGTATCCATGGATTCACACCATAACATCCACAAATTAATTTACCTTTTGTTCCGTGGAAAATTACACCGCCACCAGAGTCGTTCATGTCTTGACCAGCAGGCCAATTTTCAGGGAAGTCGGG
>JAQIBQ010000038.1 GCA_027859005.1 Prolixibacteraceae bacterium
TATAAAAAAGCATTTATACGCAGTGTTATTTTTTCAATTATTATTGGAATTAGTTTTGAAATACTTCAATCACAACTAACTGAAAGCAGAACAGCATCATTGCTTGATGTGTTTGCAAATTCAATAGGAGCACTTTTTGGTGTACTCTTTTATCAACTAATTATAAGAAACAAAAGAATTGAAAAATTGATTTTTAAAATTGAATAATTTCTCCAGAAATTTCAAAATCTTCAACAATATCGGCAAGTGAAGTATCTTTATAAAATGAAATTAAGTCATTTCTAATTTTACTAAATCGTTTATGAACAGGACAAGTAGTAACTTCCTCTTCGAAGCAAGAACATGGTTCTAACCTAATTATACAGTTGTTAAAATAAGCTTCACCATCAACGTGTATAACAATATCAAAAAGTGAAATTTCTTCGGGTTTACGACCAAGTGTAAATCCTCCATGAGGGCCTTTTGTTGAGCTTAATATTTTCTCACGTGCAAGTCGTTGCAATATTTTCCCTAAAAAAGGAGATGGAATTTTTAGATCTTCAGATATTTTTTTGATGCCTATTTTTTTATTTCCAGCAGATAAGTTCGCTAAATATATCAACGATCTTATAGCATATTTACAAGTATTAGAGAGCATATTAATTATGTTTTAAGCGTTTTTTCCAATAGATTGAAAAGGTTTGTTTTTCAAATTTAGGCATTATTCTATGTCTACCCCAACTATAGATTCCGAGTTTAAAAATAATGTTTTTAAACCAAGAATTAAACATATCTAATTTATTTTGATCAGATGCAATTAATCGGAATATTTTTAGAAAAAAATGCCACTTGTACTTTTTACTCATTTGCCTATTGTAAAGTATCAATTCGTGCAATGGGATTTTAGCAGGACAAACCTCGGTACATCTACCACATAGTGTACATGCTGTTGCCAAATGGTCGAAATTAGTGCCTCGGTATATGGGTGAAATAACCGATCCAATAGGGCCTGTATAGGGAGTTTTGTATGCATGACCACCAATGTTTTTATAAATTGGGCAAGCATTTAAACACGCCCCACAGCGAATACATTCCAAAGCCTTTTTTTGTGGTTCTGGTTGGTAAAGTACACTTCGTTTGTTATCGAGCAAAATTACATACATGTGCTCGGGTCCATCCATTTCATCTACACAGCGAGGTCCAGTTATAAGTGAATTATAAACGGTTAATTGTTGTCCCGTTCCGTATTGAGCGAGCACAGGCCAAACCTTTCCAAGTTCTGAAGTTGTAGCTATTACTTTTTCGATACCGGCAATAACAATATGCACTTTTGGAAATGCAAGTGACATTATTCCATTTCCTTCGTTCTCAGTCAAAGCCACAGCACCAATATCAGCTACTAAAAAATTAGCCCCGGTTATTCCAGCACCTGCATTCACATACTTTTCACGTATTTTTTTTCGGGTAAATGCGGTCAGTTTTTCAGGTGTTTCATTAGGTGGAGTTCCAAAATTATGGTGAAACAATTTGGCAACATCTTCTTTTGACTTGTGCATTGCTGGTGTTAAAATATGATAGGGAGGTTCATCTTCAAGTTGAACTATAAACTCACCCAAATCGGTCTCAACTGGTTCTACTCCTTTTTTCTCCAAAAAGTGATTCAAATCCAACTCTTCTGAAATCATCGATTTACTTTTTACCACCATTTTCACCTGATGTTTTTGTAGTATTTTATCAATTTCAGAAAGTGCTTCTTTTTTGTCAAACGCCCATATAACATGGGTTCCACGTGAAGCAATGTTGTTTTCGAACCTTATTAACAATTCAGAAAGGTTTTCAACGGCCCTTCCTTTTGTAGTTGAAATAAACTCTTTGGCCAATTCTATATTATCGTAATTAGAAAGGCCTTTTTTAAACGATTTTTCGTATTGAGAAATGTTATATTTAAGCTTGTTCCTATGCTCAATATCAAAAGCTTTTTTCTTACTTGCTTGTATGAATTGACGATGAGCATTCATCTTATTTTTCTAATGGTATTTTGTTTATTCTTTTTAAATGTCTTCCGCCTTCAAATTCGGCATTTAAATAAGCATCAATAATATCAATAGTTTCTTTTTCAGATATAAACCTTGCAGGTAAAGCCAGTACATTTGCATTATTATGCTGTTTTGCAAGAGCGGCTATTTCAGGTAACCAACACAGAGCAGAACGAATACCCTGGTGTTTATTTACAGTCATGTTAATACCATTTCCACTTCCGCATAAACTTATTCCAATAGGAAATTCTCCACTTTCAACAGCATTGGCCATCGGATGTGCCCAATCGGCATAATCAGAACTTTCGGCTGAATAGGTTCCAAAATCTTTTACTTCAGCACCTAAATTTTTAAGGTGTTTTATTCCTAATTCTATTTTTTCAAACCCCGCATGATCTGATGCAAGGGCAATTTTCAATTTATTCATCAAACTATATTTTTAATATCATTTTTTAAACAAAGCCTTAAATCCTTCTTTTTCTTTTAAGAAAACAGTTCCAATAAATACAATATTCACTAGAATAGCCAACCAATATACTGGATTGTCATTATCTCTAACAATCCAATAAATTGCAAAAAGAAAAACTGACACAACTAAATAAAAAAAGAAATTTTTAAGTTTATAAGGTACAGGATAATATTTTTTACCTAATAAATAAGAAACTACTGTCATGGTAACAAAACAAGCTAATATTGCCCAAGCCGATGCATAGTAACCCAATACGGGGATCAATATAAAATTAAGACTTAAGGTTATTGCAGAACCCATTATTCCCATGTAGGCTCCATATTTTGTTTTATCGGTAAGCTTGTACCAAAGCGATAAAGTAAAGTAAATTCCCATGAATAAATTGGCCATTAATACAATTGGAACAATACCAATTCCTTCACGATATTGAGGTGCTACTATGAATTTGAAAATATCGATAAAAGTTGATAATCCCAAAAAGATAATCAATCCGAAGATTACAAAATATTGCATAACTATCACATACATTTGCTTCGACTCATCTTTGTTTTTTTGACTAAAAAAGAAAGGTTCAAATGCATATCGAAATGCCTGAATAAACATGTTAAGTATAACCGCCATTTTAAACGATGCAACATAAATTCCCAGTTGTTTCATGGGTTCTTCGGATGCTGGTAAAAGCTTAGGCAATAGTATTTTATCAATATTTAAATTTATCATTCCCGTAATTCCAACAATCACAATTGGAAATGAATAGGTAATCATTTTTTTCAACAATTTGAAATCGAAATTCCAACTGTTTTTCAACTGTGGAAACAACAATAGTAATGTTACTACCGAAGCTATTAAATTAGATAAGAATACGTATCCAATACCGAAACTGGGATCGTAAATTGTAGTAAACAAGCTTTCGGGAAAGTGTTTTGCAATAACAGGACATAGGGATAAAAAGAAAAGATTAAAGCCTATATTAATTCCTATATTAATAAACTTTATGCTAGCAAAGCGCATGGGTTTATGTTCTAATCTAAGCTTTGCGAAAGGAATGGTAGAAATTACATCGAATGCAACTGTTATTCCCATTATAACAATGAAGTTTGAATAACCGCTTATATTTATTGCATTGGCTATGTTTTCTTTCCATCCAATTACAAATAATAGAAAAAGTATTGCCGTAAAGGAA
>JAQIBQ010000056.1 GCA_027859005.1 Prolixibacteraceae bacterium
TTAAAAAGTGCAAAATAATTTGCCTAAGTGGCTGATATAAAAGATGAATTGTAAAAATTAAAGATTTTTGGTGCTTAAAAATTTCTCAATTACTTTCGGAACAGCAAGATCAAAAATATTTCTTTTATCTATTCTAATGAAATTTGAAGGAAGATTCTTTTCAGAATTTATACTTAATTCTATAAATTTAACATTAATACTCTGATGGCTTAGTTTATGTATGTGCTCTTTTGATATCGCTTGAATTTGTGTTTTAGTTGAACGAAACATTGAAATCCATTGTGTTGCCTTGGAAAGTTCCTCAATGGTAGTTGAAGTTGATGTTTCAATTAAAGGTAAATCATACATGTTTTTCCAAATGTCGTTCTCAACTCTTTTTTTGAAATAAATACCTTCCTTATATATTATATACATGTAATTGAAAAACCTGATGCTTTGTTTTGTCTTCTTTTCCTTTTTTGGTAAAAGATGAATTGAATTTGATTTGAAGGCTATGCATTCGTTTTGAAAAATACAATTTGTACAATTTGGATTTTTGGGTATACATTGCAAAGCTCCAAATTCCATTATGGCTTGATTGTAATCACCTGGGTTTTTTATTTCAATTATTTGATTTGCCAAATTCTTGAAAACATTCTTTCCCAATGTTGAGTCAATTGCTTCTTCAATTCCGTAAATTCTAGAAAGAACACGATACACATTTCCGTCAATTACCGCAATAGGTTCATTAAAAATTATTGAAGCAATAGCCGATGCCGTATAATCACCAATTCCTTTTAGAGTTTTTAACTCTAAAGCATTATTTGGAAAGATTCCATCATAATCATTAACAATTTGTTTTGCGGCAGTATGTAGATTGCGTGCACGTGAATAATACCCAAGACCTTGCCAAATTTTAAGTACTTCATCTTCTTTTGCTTTTGCTAATTCTTCAATGTTTGGAAATTTTTCAATAAACCGAAGGTAGTAAGCAGTCCCTTGTGCAATGCGAGTTTGTTGCAAAATTACTTCAGAAATCCATATCTTATAAGGATCTGAACTTAAACGCCACGGTAAATCTCGTTTTTCAAGATTGTACCACTTTAATATTTTATAACTGAAACACAATATATTCGATGTTGTTTTATACTATTCGCTTAAAACTAAAAAAATTCAGTTTTGTTTGGTTGTAATTATTGGAAAAAAATTATCTTTGCCAACCAATTAAGGAATAAATAGTTGATAATTAAATATTTTAAGCAATGACAAAAGCAGATATTGTAAACGAAATTTCAAAAAACACCGGAATTGAAAAAGTGACCGTGCAAAAAACTGTAGAGGCATTTATGGACACAGTGAAAGATTCATTAGTTGATGGAAACAACGTTTACCTTAGAGGATTTGGTAGTTTTATTGTAAAGCAAAGAGCTGAAAAAACTGCTCGTAACATTTCAAAAAATACTACTATTATTATTCCAGCTCACAATATTCCAGCATTCAAACCTGCTAAAACATTTGTGAATCAAGTTAAAGAAGAAGTAAAATAGATTATTATGCCTAGCGGAAAAAAAAGAAAAAGACATAAGATGGCAACGCACAAGCGTAAGAAAAGATTAAGAAAAAATCGTCACAAGACTAAAAAATAATCTTTCTTAAGCGACCAGCTTATAACGGAAAACATTACGATTAAACCTAAGTTGCTATGCTTCTTAGGTTTAATCCTTTATAGAAATTAAGTTCTTATACATATTTATTAATTCTCCCTTAAAATTTTTAATGTGAGTAGCGAGTTATTTATTAACGTTAGTCCCTCTGAGATAGTAATTGCACTTATCGAAGACAAACGTATAGTAGAGTTGACCAGGGAGAAAAGTGGTACTAAGTTCGCAGTGGGTGATATTTACCTCGGAAAGGTTAAAAAAATAATGCCCGGACTGAATGCTACTTTTGTAGATGTAGGCTATGAAAAGGATGCTTTTTTGCATTACCTCGACATGGGCCCACAATTCGCTACTTTGAATAAGTTTGTTCAGAATGTTACGTCGCGTAAGGGACGAACAACTCCTACCACAAGGATTCATCCTGAAGTAGATATTGATAAAAACGGAAAGATTACCAAAATTATTCGGTCAGGTCAAGAGGTTATGGTTCAAGTAGCAAAAGAACCTATATCGACTAAAGGGCCAAGGTTAACTTCTGAATTGTCGATTGCTGGTAGATATATGGTGCTAGTTCCTTTCAGCGAGAAAGTTTCTGTTTCACAAAAAATCAGAACCGTTGAAGAACGTAACCGATTAAAAAAACTTATTCAAAGTATTAAACCACGTAATTACGGGGTCATTATTCGAACAGCTTCCGAAGGTAAAAGGGTTGCTGATTTGGATCAGGAGTTACAGCGGCTTGTTCATAAATGGGAATCTGTACTGCCAAAATTGAAAAAAGTTCGTGCACCTGGCTTAGTGTTAGGTGAATTGAGCAGAACAACTGCTCTGTTACGCGACATTTACACACCCGATTTTAGTAGTATAACGATTAATGATTATGCTGTTTATGAAGAGGTTAGTGAATACATAGCCGGGATCGCTCCTGAGAAAAAGAAAACAGTTAAGTTCTATGACAAAAAGGCGCCAATGTTCGATGCTTCTGGTATCGACAAGCAAATTAAAGCTTTATTTGGCAAAACGGTTACTTTCAAAAGTGGGGCATACCTCATTATTGAACATACCGAAGCCTTCCATGTAATTGATGTGAACAGCGGAAATAGAGCAAAAGCCGCAAACGATCAAGAAACAAACGCTCTTGAGGTCAACATTGCTGCGTGCGAAGAAGTTGCACGACAGCTACGTTTAAGGGACATGGGTGGGATTATTGTTATCGATTTTATCGATATGCACGAATCGGAAAACCGCCACAAAGTTTACAACAAAATGAAAGAGGTCATGGCCGTTGACCGGACTAAACATCACATACTTCCTTTAAGTAAGTTTTGTTTAATGCAAATTACAAGGCAACGCGTTCGTCCTGAAGAAAGCATAGACACCTCCGAGGTGTGTCCAGCGTGTAAGGGAACGGGCAAAGTTACTCCAACTATTTTGTTTGCCGACGAAATTGAGAGTAAGGTAGATTACATTTTCTCGGACTTGGATCATAAGAGAATTGAAATTCAAGTTCATCCATTTGTAGAAGCCTTCCTTAAAAAAGGATTTCTGTCGATACTCAGAAAATGGCGTTGGAAGTACATGAAAAAAATTGAAGTAGTTGGAATTGATAACATTGCTTTGTTAGAAGCCCGCTTCTTCGACGATTCTACAGAAGAGATAATCTTCTAAAACAATTGTATTTATTTATACAATGGTAAAAAAAGTTAAAACCCCGCTCTTGCGGGGTTTTTTTGTGATATTAATCACCCAACGGCAACCTTTCCTTTGTTTTATTTGCTTCGTCTTAACATTTATTCTATTTATTATAGTTTAAATTTGTAAGCATGTAGTTATAGATCCGACTACCATTTAAAAATAAAAACCGCAGCAAGGCTGTTTCCTTTTAATATATAAAGTATGAAACGAAAATTTTTTACCCTAGTAACTCTTGTAATTTTAGCTTTTAATTTACAAGCTCAGATATTAAATCCTATATCTTGGTCATTCGATCAAAAAAAGATTTCTAATACCGAGTATGAATTACATTTCAATGCAACAATTGAAAAAGGGTGGCACTTGTATTCCGACAAATTACCTGAAGGTGGTCCAATTGCAACTTCTATAAACTTTAATTCTACTGAAGGATTTGAATTAGTTGGTAATGTTGAGACAAATCCCGTTGCAGAGAAGGTTTTCGATGCAACATTCAATATGGATTTAGAATATTTCAGCAATAAAGCAACTTTTATACAACGAATAAAGTTATCGTCGACAGACGAAGCTACTATTAGTGGATTTGTTGAATTCATGAGTTGTAACGACGAAACCTGTACTCCTCCAACCGAAGCCGATTTTAGTTTTAATATAGGAGCTAATACAACAAGTGTAGTTGAATTGGTAGAGGAAACAGCGATAGAAACAGATGAAGCGAAAGACGAAAATCGAAATTTGTTTTTATTCTTTTTATTTGCATTTATTGCTGGTTTAGCGGCCATTTTAACACCTTGTGTTTTTCCAATGATACCTATGACGGTTTCATTTTTTATGCACAGCAGTGAATCAAAAGCCAAAGCCAGATGGAATGCTATAATTTACGGTGCATCAATCATTGCCATATATACTGTAATTGGAACATTGGTAGCTGTCCTTTTTGGTCCAGGTGCTGCCAATTGGTTAAGTACACATTGGATTCCTAATATAATTTTCTTTGTGGTATTTGTGGTTTTTGCGTTCTCATTCTTTGGAATGTTCGAAATTGTTTTGCCAAGCTTCTTGGTGAATAGAGCAGACAAAGGAGCCGATAAAGGTGGATTAGCCGGATCGTTCTTTATGGCACTTACATTAGTGCTGGTTTCTTTTTCATGTACAGGACCTATTGTTGGTGCAATATTGGTTGAATCTGCTGGCGGTGAAGTGTTGATGCCTATTATTGGAATGTTTGGATTTGCTTTAGCATTTGCATTGCCTTTCACTTTATTTGCAATGTTCCCACAATGGTTAAACAACTTGCCTAAATCAGGCGGATGGTTGAATTCTGTTAAAGTTGTTTTAGGCTTTATTGAATTGGCACTTGGGTTAAAATTTCTAAGTATTGCCGACCAAACTTATCACTGGGGAATTCTCGATAGGGAAGTATATATCGCAATTTGGATTGTAATTTTCACCTTAATGGGTTTCTATTTGTTAGGAAAATTGAAGTTTGCCCACGATAGCGAAGTGAAACATGTTTCTGTTCCTCGTTTAATGCTTTCAATCGTTACTTTTTCTTTTGTTGTTTATCTGATACCAGGAATGTTTGGTGCTCCGTTAAAAGCAGTTTCAGGCTATATGCCGCCAATGTCTACTCACGATTTCGATTTCCATAAAATCATTCGCGAAGAAGTGAGCTTAGTTACTCAAAGCGGAACATTGGCTTCTTTTGCTGAGGAGAATATTGAAGGTTGCGAAGAACCCAAATTTGCTGAATTGTTACACTTGCCTCATGGACTTGAAGGATATTTCGATTATGAACAAGGTTTGGCTTGTGCACGTGCTCAGAATAAACCTGTATTTATCGATTTTACAGGGCACGGCTGTGTAAACTGTCGTGAAATGGAAGCCAATGTTTGGAGCGATGTAAGAGTGTTAGATCGTCTGAAAAATGATTTTGTGATAGTTGCACTTTATGTCGATGACAAAACAAAATTACCTGAGTCGGAATGGATAACTTCTGATTACGATGGGAAAGTGAAGAAAACAATTGGTAAGAAATATGCCGATTTCCAAATTTCACGATTTGGTGTAAATGCTCAACCCTATTATGTGATTCTCGATCATAACGAAGAAATGTTGGTACAACCTGCTGCGCGTGATTTAAATCCCGATAACTTTGTGAGGTTTTTAGATGCCTCGTTGGAAGCATTCAATATGAAATAAGTTAGTCGTGCTTGACTAATCACTTTATAAAATTTAAAGGTGTTTTCTGAAAAGAGAACACCTTTTTTTGTGATTACCTTGTTCTGTTTTAGTATAATAAAGCAGGATCATGTGACATTGTTGTGGGGAAGGTTGTATTTACTTCAAATGCTCCGCAAAATCTGGAATTTGGTAATTCTTCATTAGACGAATGCGGGCATGCAGGACTGTCTGGCAAGACTGAAAGTACGCATAAGACTAACAAATTAAAATTCTCCCACACAACTGTTCAATGTAATCTATAAAGAGCTGACATACAGGTTTTAAATTTGAAACAAATCTATTACAAGAGAAAAAATATTTGATTTTTGCATTATTTGCCCTGTAATGGTTTGCTAAAATACTTCAAATGATAAATCGTATTATTGCGGTATTTTGAATGTTTTTTTGTCATTTTAGATTTTTAAATACTTTGTTGAAATGATAGCCGTAAATACTATAGGTTACGGCCAACGGGAAAGCAGCGGGCTTATTAAATAGACTCCAGAATATCAGATGCCAGAAATACTTTCGGTTGACATTAAAAATCCCCAAATAAAAAATTGATTTAATCAAAGCCATTACTTTTGATCGGGTGATCTTATTCTTTTGGTTTGTCCGGGGTTGGTAACGTTTCAAAAAGCTAAAAACTCGATCGTGGAAGACCTTCCCAGAATAGATTTCCTTTACTATTTTCCGATAACCCGTTAGTAGTTCTTCCTTATTCATTTTTGGAATGAAATTCATTGAATAACTGGTATTGTTCCCATTGAAAGTATCATTTATCCTACCTTCAGTTTTTAAGCGTTTGAAAAGTTTGGATAAACGGGGTGCATTTAGCAAACCAACCATGGCGGTTATAATTCCGCTTTGTTGAATAAAATCGATTTGACGTTGAAAAATATTGGAAGGGTCGTTGTCGAATCCAACAATAAAACCCGCAGAAACTTCTATCCCTGCGTTTTGAATATTATGAACACCTTGAAGAAGATTACGTTTATTGTTTTGCGTTTTATTACACTCTTTTAAACATTCTTCATCAGGCGTTTCTATCCCCACAAACGCCTTGAAAAAACCGGCTTCAACCATAAGTTGCATCAACTCCTTGTCGTCGGCCAAATCTATACTCGCTTCGGTAGAAAACTGGAAAGGATTGTTGTTTTGTTTCATCCAGGCAATGATTGCAGGCAGTAATTCTGATTTTAATTTCTTCTTATGCCCAATAAAGTTATCATCGACAAAAAATACACCTCCACTCCATCCAATTTCCAACAAGTTATCTAGTTCTGAAATAATTTGAACGGTTGATTTGGTGCGTACTTTCCTCCCAAAAAGGGCGGTTATGTCACAGAATTCACAGTCGTAAGGACAACCTCTGGAGTATTGTATACTGACAGCTGAATATTTATTAATTTTCACTAAAGAATAATCTGGAACAGGTGTTTGGGTAATGTTGGCAAACTGATCAGAGGTATAGATTTGTTTCGCTTTATTATTTCTCAGATCCTCTAAAAACAATGGGAAGGTAAGTTCTGCTTCATTTAATACCAAATGATCCACCTCGGGAAACTGGTCAGCTTCTTCAGTAAACATGGGGCCTCCGGCAACCACTTTTTTATCCAATGCCTTACAGCGTTCAAGAACGTTCACTGCCGATGCTCGTTGAACCGACATGGCACTTATGAAAACATAATCGGCCCATTGTAGATCCTTATTATTTAATGCCGAAACATTCATGTCGATTAATTTCTTCTCCCAGTTTTGGGGTAGTAATGCAGCTACCGTTATGATTCCTAGCGGAACATTTGCTGCTTTTTTCGACACAAACTTGAGGGCATGTTTGAAACTCCAAAATGTGTCGGGGTATACCGGATAGACAAATAAAATTTTCATGGTTGGGTATATTTATTCAATAGTGTTTGATATAATTGTCTTCTCTTGGAGTCTTTTCCCTTTTCTCCATTATCATTGCCGCAGAATGTTTAATCGTTAATCTTTATTAATTAACCAGACATCACTAAAATTTAAAAATGAAGTTACGTGCTTTTATAATGTGCTGAAAATAAAAGGGGTGAGCGCTGTGTTTTATTGCATGGATCGATGTTTCAGCCACAACTAGTAGTTTGTTGGGTGAATGCCATTCATCCCATTTGTTGTGCCAGTTTTTCTTTAATGAGAATAAGGTATTGTCGGGAAATCGGCACTAATTCTGTATAATTGTTCAAGATAAGCCAGTACTGGTTATTTTTTCTGATGAGTTTTTCAACGTGCATTAAATTAATAATAAAGGTTCGGTGGCATCGTATGAAGTTCGGGTTTTGTATAATTTGATTGGCGATGTTTTTCAATGAATTTCGAATTAATTTTTTTCGAAAGCGTTCTTTTTCAAGGAGTACTATTTCGACATAATTATCGGCCGATTTCAGAAACACGACATCGGTTATCCGAAGGTTTATCTTTTCCGTTTTACTGTTAGACAGAAAGGTAATGGTTTCATCAGTGGTTTTGGCTTCGATTTTCTTTAGCTGGTTTTTCTTGCTTTTCAGTGCGTTGAACAAGTCTTCGTTTTGTTGTTCCAATTGTTGGAATGAATCGTATAGCTTTAAAACAGCTGGAGGAAACATATTAATTAGCAGTACCTTAAGCATGGTAAAGAAGGAGATCTGAATCGTTCCAACATAGCGCAGATAAAACGCAAGAGCCAAGGAAGAAAATAAAAATATTATACTGCCATCGACGTAAGGGTGGAATACTGAATCGAGTTTGTTTTTAAAAACAATTATCAAAAAGTCTGACAATACATAGCGAACCAAAATCATAAACAGAAACACAATTGCAGCAAAGCCAGCCTCAAAAACTAAACGATTATTAAAATCGAATTTATTGAGTTCGAAAGGTTGAAAAAAAAGCACAAAAAAGAATACTCCCAAAGAAATAGAGCTCAATAGGCTTGCTTCTTTTTTAATGTGCTGAAAAAAGCGGTTTATTTTATTGTTTGAATCTAACATGGCATTCTTCGATGAAGTGTAAAGTTATGAAACAAAATTGGTTCGGTGCAACTGATTTTGATTTGAGTTATTTTTTAGCTTAACTTCATGCCTGAAATAATCTATGTTTTATTCTGTAACGAACTGTTCTAATGCTTAAATTAATTACTCCATTACTTTTCTTAATTCTTGTTATTTCATGTGAACCTATAAGGGTACTTGAGAAAAGCCAAAGCACCGATTACCAATTGTATCAACAATCAATAGTTGATGCCATATTGCCCGATTCTTCAAAGATATATTATGACTTAGTTCCAATTACAACTCAAAACAAAGATCTGAAATGGAAAGAGTTTGATGGTGAGAATTACTTATTAGTGGTTACTTGGAGCCAAAACAAAACATATTATGAATCTTACCTCGATTCTGTTTTTTATAATACTGGTGATTATCCAATTTGGATTACAACCACCCCAGAACTTTATAATAGAATGTATAATTCATCTCAAGAATATTTAGATGTAAATAGGCGTTTGAGACAGTTGTTAGGTTTGCCTCCAGATGCCAATTACAAATACTTTGTTGAGTTTTGGGTAAACCCCGATGATTTATTCCGTCCATGCCCCGATGGTGAAATTTCAGATAAACAATGTGATTTATGTTTTCCTTCAGCAAGCGATTCTCTTCATGTAAATTGGATAAATAAAAACCGAATTGGCAGTTATTATGCCTCTGATTTATACGATAAGTATCCTTGGACACAGCTTGGCTATACCTACGATTGGAATCCAAAAAATGAAACACATGTTGGTTTAAGTGAGTTTGTTATTGCTAAAAATGCCAATGTAATTGTTGAGGCCATTTACACAACCGAAGAATATTTGAAATTGAAATAACTGTTTCATTGTAAACACAAACAAATATGAAATCAATTCCTAATAATTCAAGCTCATTAAGTTATCAAAATTTAATTGCTCCGTGTGGAATGAATTGTGGTATTTGTATTGGGCACCTTAGAGATAAAAAACCTTGTGCAGGGTGTTTCAAAAAGGATGATAAAAACAAACCCTCGCAATGTAGGAGTTGTGGTATTGCTAACTGTGAAAATCTAATCAAAACTGAATCCGGATTTTGTTACGATTGTATAAAATACCCTTGTGCTCGATTAAGACAACTTGATAAGCGCTATAGAACAAATTATGGTATGAGCATGATTGCTAACCTTGAAAATATCAAAACCAACGGACTTTCTTATTTTCTAAATCATGAAGAAAGCAAATGGAAATGTAAGGTATGTGGAGCAGGTGTTAGCGTGCATCGATCTTTTTGTTTGAAATGTAAAAATGAATTAAATAGAGCACATAACAATTAGTCTTACTATAATTTTTTGTGCTATTTTTAATTTTTAAACCAAAACCAAACCATGAAAAAAATATTTTTTATACCGCTAATTATTGTTCTCACATTTCTTTATACTTCTTGTAAGAAAGACTCATCTAACCAAGGTGAATTATTGATTGATTCGTGGTCAAAACTTTATGTTGCAAGCGATACTAGTTTTAATGTGAATTTGACTTTCAATACTGATGGGACTTTTACTTGGGAAATGATTGATGTAGTTTCCAATCATAGCAATTCTGGAGGAGAATATACTGCAACAGAAACCGATTTTACCTTAACGGTTGATCCCGATTGCGATGGCATTGGGAAATATGCATATACACTTGATGGCGACCAATTAACCGTGTACGCTAAGAGAAAAAGGCCATTTGTAGGGTAACTTTTTCGTAAGCCAAAAGCATTGGGATTCGGGCAAATTGCTCGATGAAATTTGCTAATGATTTCCAGCAGGTGCAAGT
>JAQIBQ010000122.1 GCA_027859005.1 Prolixibacteraceae bacterium
CGCTTACAGAATTAACGTTGAAGTACGATAATTTAAATGCGAATAATGTCAAAGCAATTGAATTAAAAGACATCAATAAAAAAATATTTCCAACTAGAAGAGCTTATTTAAGTTTTGCGAAACGAATTCTTTATGAACTACATAAGCATTCGAATTCAATTGTAATTCAAAAAGAGTTTAAAGAATGGATAACAAATTTCGAGGAACGAAGCAGTCGGTTTTATAACAAACAATTGTACCGCGAATTAAACGATTCAGCACTTAAAGTAAGTGAAATAAAACCGAAGTATACTGAATCTTCGATTGAAGTCTCTGGATCAGAAATTTTAAATTTTAATTTCGATCAATTATTCTCAAAATATCCAACCCTTCTAACTTTTGGAGAAGATACCGGATTTCTAGGTGGTGTAAACCAAGGTATGAAAGGCATGCAAGAAAAGTATGGCGAAGATCGGGTTTTTGATACTGGAATTCGCGAAACTACAATCATTGGACAGGGAATTGGATTGGCCTTGCGAGGTTTCAGACCAATTGCTGAAATTCAATACCTCGATTATTTGATCTATGCAATGTCAACCTTAAGCGACGATTTGGCAAGCATGCAATACCGTACAATGGGGAAACAAGCAGCTCCGCTTATTGTGCGAACCAGAGGTCATCAGCTACAAGGAATATGGCATGCTGGTTCACCTATGCAACTTTTGTTAGGTTCTTTAAGGGGAATGTATTTGTGTGTGCCACGGAATATGACTCAAGCTGCAGGTTTTTACAATACTTTATTGAAAGCAAACGATCCTGCTTTGGTTATTGAGCCACTTAAAGCATACAATGTAAAAGAAAAATTACCCGAAAATGTTGGTGAATGGACAATTCCTCTTGGGATTCCTGAAATTATTGAAGAAGGAAGCGATATTACAATAGTAACTTACGGTTGGAATGTTTTCCATGTTCAAAAAGCAGCTCACTTGCTTGCAGAAAATGGAATTTCATCCGAGCTAATTGATGTGCAAACTTTAATGCCTTTCGATATAAATCACATGATTTTAGAATCGGTTAAAAAAACGAATAAATTATTATTTGTTGATGAAGATGTTCCAGGAGGTGGAACAGCATACATGCTACAAAAAGTAATGGATGAACAAAAAGTTTTCAATTACTTAGATGTAGCGCCTCAGACACTTACGGCACAGGAGCATAGGCCAGCATACGGTATTGATGGTGAGTATTTTTCAAAGCCAAATGTTGAGTTAATTTTTGAAAAAGTATATGCAATGATGAATGAAATTGATGTAAATCGATTCCCTTCATTTTAAAAATAGTGATGGACACTAATTTTTGTTAAACCACAAGGTTCATTGTTCTGTTATAACAGGAACAATAGATCATGTGGTTTATTCTTTAATTTATTTTTATTGAAAGAAATAAAGTCAAATATCGATACTAAAGCGCAGGCGTTTATTAGTAAAACTGAAGAATACAGAAATCTTTTAAATGATTTTTATTCAAAATTAAATGCTACTACTCGCCGTGATAATTCGCCTTCAGTTATAAAGCATACTGAGCGTGGTAAGCTATTAGCGAGGAAGCGAATCAATTTATTGATCGATGAGCAAACACCCTTTCTCGAACTGTCTTCACTTGCTGCTTTTAGACAATACGAAAATCAATTTCCTTCTGCAGGAATTGTAACTGGCATTGGCGTAATTCATGGTCTCGAAACGATGATTGTTGCAAACGATGCTACGGTTAAAGGTGGTACATACATTAAAGAAACAGTAAAGAAACACATTCGTGCACAAGAGATTGCACTTCAGAATAATTTACCTTGTGTGTATTTGGTCGATTCAGGCGGCATTTATTTGCCAGAACAAGCTTCTATTTTTGCCGATCGATTCAACTTTGGACGAATATTCAATAATCAGGCAGTGCTTTCTGCAAATGGAATTCCTCAGATTTCTGTTGTGATGGGATCATGTACTGCAGGCGGTGCATACGTTCCAGCCATGAGCGACGAAACAATAATTGTAAAAAATCAGGGGACTATTTTTATTGGTGGTCCTCCATTGGTGAAGGCAGCCACAGGTGAAGATGTAAGTGCCGAAGAATTAGGCGGAGCTTTTGTGCATACTGGAATATCCGGTGTTGCCGATCATTTAGCTGAAAATGAAATTGAGGCTATTCGAAAGTGTCGAGAAATTTTTGAGAGCTTTCAAAGCCCTGATCGTCAAAAATTGAATAGGATAGAAGTAGAAGAACCGAAACATCCCATTTCTGAATTGTATGGAATTGCTCCAATTGATTTAAAGAAGCCAATAGACCCGAAAGAGCTACTTTTAAGAATTGTTGATGGAAGTAAATTGAATGAATTTAAAGCCGAATATGGCAGAACTATTCATACTAGTTTTGCTAACATCGAAGGTTTTCCCGTTGGAATAATTGCGAATAATGGTTTTCTAACAACCGAAGCTTCGTTAAAAGCAGCTCATTTTATTGAATTGTGCAATTTTCGCAAAATCCCAATTCTATTCTTACAGAATATTACCGGTTTCATCGTTGGGAAAAAATACGAACACGAAGGAATTGCACGTGCTGGTGCAAAACTTATACATGCAGTAGCAACCGCATCGGTACCAAAAATTACTATTGTTATTGGTGGTTCATACGGTGCTGGCAACTATGCAATGGCGGGAAGAGCATTCGATCCTAATTTCTTGTTTATGTGGCCGAATGCCAAAATAGGAGTGATGGGTGGAGAAAAAGCAGCAGGTGTGTTGGAGTCGATTAACAGTAGTACCGATGGAAAAAGTTTGGTGCAGCAATTTGAAGATGAAAGTTCAGCTTATTATAGCACTTCGCGAATTTGGGACGATGGAATAATAGATCCCGTTGACACACGAAAAATTGTTGCTTTGGCAATATCTGTTTCGTTAAATAAACAATTCGAAGAACCAAAAACAGGCATATACCGAATGTAGCAATGAAAGAATATTCGTTAAAAGAAAGGGCTTTAGCCCAATACGATAATCAGTTACGTATATTGATGGTAATTGCAGTTTTTTAAAACTTGACATTAAATAGGACAGAAGTGAAAGAATATCGAACAATAATTATTGAACAGGATAAAAGTATTGTAACAATTTGGTTGAACAGGCCTGAAAAACACAATGCCCTTAATCCTGATCTAATGAATGAAGTGATTCATTTTTTAGAAAAGATTGAAAATGATTTATCTATACGCTTTGTAATTTTTCGAGGTAAGGGGATATCATTTTGTGCTGGTGCCGATTTGAATTGGATGAAGGATGCAGCTACTCTTAACGGAAAAGAGAATTTGGCCGATAGTGAATTGTTGACAGACTTTTTTTCACGCATTTACAATTCTTCAAAAATTACAATTGTCATTGCACACGGAAATATTTTTGGAGGAGGCAATGGAATAATTGCTGCTTGCGATATTTCGTATGGGGTAGCAAATGCTCGTTTTTCCTTAAGTGAAACTCGACTAGGACTTGTTGCTGCTACAATTACACCTTATATGGTAAAAAAGCTTCAACCCAATATTTACAAAGAGCTAATTTTTACAGCAAAAATATTTAATGGACGTGAAGCACAGGAATTTGGTTTATTAAACAAGTCATTCACACTTTTCGATGCTATGGAAGAGTACCTTGAAAAAAGCTTGAATGCAATGAAAAATGCTGGACCGAATTCTTTAATTGGATCAAAAAAATTAATAAACGATTTGGCTGATCCGTTAAAAGTAAACGAAATAATAAAGAATATCCCACAGCTCTTAGCCAATGTTCGTGTTACAAACGAAGCGAAGGAAGGTTTTGCTGCTTTTATAGAAAAACGAAAACCAAAATGGATTGATTAAGAAAGAATGACGAAGAAGTTTTCAAAAATATTAATAGCAAATAGGGGTGAAATTGCCTTGAGAATAATTAGAGCAGCAAACGAATTAAGTATTAAAACAGTTGCCGTTTATGCTCGAGGCGAAGAAGAGAATTTGCATGTTTCAAAAGCCGACGAAGCAGTTTGTTTGGGCGAGGGCAATTTGAATGAAACCTACTTGAATATTGAAAAAATCCTTTTCATTGCAAAAGGTAAAGGGGTTGATGCAATACATCCTGGATATGGTTTCTTGTCTGAAAATGCAGCATTTGCAGAGGCATGTACGAAAAATAAAATCATATTTATAGGACCTTCGGCAAAAGTGCTGGAACAAATGGGCAATAAAATTACTGCCAAGAAAATTGCTGAAGCTGCAGGTGTGCCAGTGCTTTCTAGTTATAACGTAAATGCTTCATCAATTGCCAATTTAGTAATTGAAAAATTTCCGGTACTAATAAAAGCATCTTATGGTGGGGGCGGTAAAGGAATGCAAATTGTTAACAATGAAACAGAATTAAAACATAAAGTTGAACAAGCAAGTCGTTCGGCATTGAATTATTTTGGAAACGGAGACATTTATATCGAAAATTACATTGAAGATGCTCGTCATGTTGAGGTGCAAATTTTAGGCGATTCATTTGGTGAGATTGTTCATTTGTACGAGCGTGATTGTTCTATTCAGCGTAATCATCAGAAAATTATTGAAGAAGCTCCTGCTACTAGCATTGAGCCACAATTACGTGAAACACTTCTACGGTCAGCGATTAAAATTTCCAAATCAGTAGTATATGAGAATGCAGGTACGGTTGAGTTTCTTGTTAATTCAAACAATGAGTTTTTCTTTTTGGAGATGAATCCACGAATTCAAGTAGAACATCCCGTAACAGAAGGAATTACAGGAATTGATATAGTAAAAGCACAGTTATCCATAGCAACTGGAAATCCTCTTTCGTTTCATCAAAGCGATGTAGTAGTAACTGGACATGCAATAGAGGCTAGAATTTACCAGGAAAATCCACAAACAAATTTTACTCCATCTACTGACACCATTGATTTCTTTCAATTTCCTCACGAGAATAATCTTCGCATTGAATCTGACTTAAACTATCCCTTAAATACAGTAAATCAATTCGATCCTCTTTTAGCGAAATTTATAGTACATGCACCAACACGTGAACAAGCTATGATGGGTTTGAGTTGTTCATTAATAGGGTTTTATGTCGATGGTCCAACTACCAATAGTAATTATCTGAATTCAATAATTAATCATCCTGCATTCTTCAAAAACAAGATTAGTACTCAGTTTTGTGCAACTGAACATTCAATCTTATTGGAGCATTGTAGAGTTTCTAAAAAGCAGCTCGATTTGTATTCCTTCTTAGCTTCAGCTGTGATTTTTAGTCAGAGCAATGATCAAAATAAAAGGAAATCAATTTGGAATTCGCTTGGATATTGGAGGATTGATATGCAAATGGAATTTGAATTCGAAAATGAAATTTATAGGGTGAATTGGAACAAAAATAATTCGATCTACAATTTTACAATTGATGGAAATAAATTTGAAGTTGAGCTAGTTTCAAAAACAGAAAACCTTATACTACTTAAAACCAGTAAGTCAATTGAATATATTTACCTTATTTCAAATACGAAAGGTGAATTTAGAATTGGAGTAAATGGATTTATATATTCAATAAGAAACTTAGATTCTTTGTCTCATTATCCTGAAAATGAATTAACAAACAAAAGTGAGATTGAAAATAATACGAATGTAATTACTTCACATCTTCACGGGAAAATAATATCTGTAAAAGTAAAAAAGAACCAAACGGTGAACAAAGGAGAGGTTTTATTGATTATTGAATCAATGAAATCTGAAAATACAATAGTAGCACCTCGAAATGCAACCATTGAGAAAATAACAATTGAAGAAGGAAATCAGGTAG
>JAQIBQ010000127.1 GCA_027859005.1 Prolixibacteraceae bacterium
CGATAAAAACTGTTGCTTACATTATACACCAAATTTAGTTCCTCACGCTTCAATCTTTTTTGCGATTGTTCGTAAGCCAATTCAGCAATTTTAAAAGCTGATTTAATACTATTGTATCCATACAAAGCATCGATGGGTTGGCGAATACCCAACCGTGTATCCATGCGCATCCAACGTTCATCGTCGTTCAGATCGTCGGTGCTGCTTAAACCAGAAGTAATATAAATGTTACCATCGGTTGGCAAAGGCTGATTAATGGTAAGGTTTCCACTGTACATCGATTGACGAACCGAATAGAAGGTTATCCCAGTGCTGTCCTCAAACTGACGTACAGTTTCGGTATAATTTGGAGCCACCAAATCCATGTCGACGTGTGTTTTAAAACGGCTGGTTGCTGAGCGCAAGTTGTATTCAGCAATTTTCAAATCTTGCTTCAAACTTAACATCTCTAAACTTTTTAATTTTGCAACTTCAATGCTTTGGTTTATATCGAGTAGATAGCTTTCAGCTTTAGCAAAGAAACTAATACTGAGAAAAAATAGAATACTGAATAGTGCTGATTGTATTTTCATGGGTAGGGTGTTTTGCCGTTAATTTTTTGAATTTTCTTCATCAGAAAAAATGAGTCCATCTTTAATAAAGATGGTACGATTAGCATACTCTGCAATTTCTTTCTCATGCGTGATAACAATTATAGTATTTCCTTCTTTATGCAATTCGTTGAACAAGTTCATAATTTCAATTCCTGTTTTTGAGTCAAGAGCTCCTGTTGGTTCATCGGCCAAAAGAATTCCAGGATTGGAAACTAAGGCTCGAGCAATTGCAACACGTTGGCGTTGACCACCACTCAATTCAGACGGTTTATGCTCCATCCTATCGGCCAAACCCACTCGATCTAAAGCTTTAGTTGCCATTTCAATTCGTTCGGTTTTACCTATTCCTGCATACATTAGCGGCAATTCAACATTGTGCAAGGCACTCATTTTTGGCAACAAATTGAAAGTTTGAAAAATGAAACCAATTTCTTTGTTTCGCATCATCGAAAGTTCATCGTCGTTAAGAGTATTCACATCTACATTATTGAACAAGTAATTGCCTGTTGAAGGAGTATCGAGACATCCTAAAATATTCATTAACGTTGATTTTCCAGACCCTGATGGTCCCATAATGGCTACGTATTCGTTCTTTTTAATTTGAAGGTTTATTCCTACCAAAGCAGGGACTTCAAAGTCGCCCATTATGTAATTTTTATGCAATTCTTTTATATCAATCAACATAGTTCTTCAATTTTATTCGTACCTGATAGATTCAATTGGTTTTAAATTAGCAGCACTTTTTGCAGGTAAATAGCCAAAGCTAATTCCTACAAGTACTGAAAACCCAAATGCAATAAATATTGAATATAAGCGTATGAATGTATTTACATCGGTAAATAGAGAAATGATAAGTGAGAGGCTAACGCCAACAATAACACCAATAATTCCACCTGTAATACTAATTGCGACTGCCTCGGTAACAAACTGACTCATAATATCGGCTTTACGAGCACCAATAGCTCTTCGGATACCAATTTCGCGGGTGCGTTCCATTACGGTTGCCAACATAATATTCATAATACCAATACCTCCAACAACTAAGGATATGGCAGCAATAGCTCCTAATAGGAAATTGTAAATACGGCGTTCTTTCTCTTCTTGTTTTAACAATTCATATGGAATTACAATACTGAAATCGTTGTTATTGTAGTGATGTCTGTTAATGATACTACGAACCAATGATGATGTTTCTACCAATTGTTCTGAACTTTTAACTTTTACGGTAATCTGATTAATTTCACTACTTAACTGATTCTCGAATTCAAAGCGTTTATGAAAAGTACTCAGTGGGATGTATACATCGTTATTTAGATCACGTGAAGCTAATTCACCAACTGTTTCAGTAAACAGTGCTTTCGTTTTCATAACACCTACAACTTCGAGCCACTGATCGTCTATTTTTACCATTTGCCCAATGGGATCCTGATTTTGAAATAATGTTTTAACCACTCCAGCACCCAACACACATACTTTTAAATTACGTTTGTAATGATCGGCATTTATAAATGTTCCTCGATCGGCTTCGTAATTAAGAATTTCAATAAAGGAAGGTGTTATTCCTATTAATGTTGATTTTGATGATTTATCGGCATATTTTATTTCACTTTTCTTTTCGGCCTGTGGAGCAACTTCTTCAACTCCGGGAACAATATCTTTTACAACACTTGCATCGGAAAGCGATAAACCTTGCGAAAATTTTGCGCGAACTTCTTCCAACTCTTCGTCGGTGAAACTTTTATCACGTATGATAATATTGTTTACTCCAAGATCTTGATATTTTGCAATTGCTTCGCGTTTGGCACCTTCGCCAATAGAAAGCATTGCAATTACAGAAGCAACGCCAAAAATTATTCCTAACATGGTAAGGAATGATCTGAATTTGTGATCGATTAAACCACGTATGGCTACTTTTACATTTTCTTCGAACTGCATAGCTTAGTTATTAGTAGTTTCAAATTTCGAGCTAACAGGTACCAATTGGGTACCACTCTTGAAATTGCCTTTAAGGACAACGTGTGAATTGTTTGATGGTCCAATATTCACTGCCATTTTTTCCATCCCTTTTTTAAGGGTTACGTAATGCACTCCTTCAATTGATTCTACACATTGTACTGGAGCATAAAACGCATCTTCTAATTCGGCACAAATAAATTCGCAACTTACCGTCATTCCGGGCTTTAAACGCTCGTCGGAAACCTTTATTTTTACTTCAATATCAAATATTTTTTGACGCGAATCGCGTTCAATTGGTCGACACAACTTACTTATGGTCGAAACTTCACCGTTAAAAACAACATTTGGAAGAGCATCTAAGC
>JAQIBQ010000172.1 GCA_027859005.1 Prolixibacteraceae bacterium
TTAAAAAGGAACCGTTCTCTTTTTTGAAAGAAAGGTTCCCTAAATTTTAAATCCATTCTATGAAAAAGTTAGTCCTACTACTTTTTGTGTTTTTACAATTAAACGCCTTTTCTCAAAATAATTGGAGTGTTGTTGATGATCACCCCTATCATGCAAAATCGAGATTTAAAGCTAATGCATTGTTGCTTGATTCCATTTTTGTAGTTAGTGGCAAGGTTAATGTAAACAATTGCTTTAGTCATTATCTCTCAGCCCACAATTTGAAAGGTGATTTACTCTGGAACAAGAGTGTTTTATGTGATGTAATTCTGACAAGCAATACTTCCCTTATTGTTGCTGGATTTACACCTGTTGATGATGTAGTTGGTTATGAACAAATCATAATTTCAAAATACGATGAAAGCGGAAATCTTATTTGGCAAAAAGCTTATCCCGACATTCCACATGATTATTGGTTTAGTTTTTTTCCTGTTTGTATTGAAATAGATGAAAATGGAAATTTACTACTTGGATCAGAAAATGCTATTATCAAAACAGATTCAACTGGGAATGTTGTTTTTGAGAAGCAACTAAGCTTGCCTGGTTTAATTAAAAATGTTCTGCCAATCAACATGTCTACTCTTATCGCAACTGAAAATGCAATTTACAAAGCCGACTCTATTTGCATTATTTCCGATTCAATTGAGGCGGGTGATACAATAATAGAAACATTAGTTTTAAAAGATACCATTTATACTTTAACATCGAAACATCTTTTAAGACTTGATTATGAGCTAAACATAATTGACACACTTTTAATAAATTCAACAATCAACTTTAAAGAATTAAAAATCTTCAACGATATGCTTTGTATGCATGGAGATCAAGACGATGAAATAAAAATTATCAGGATGAAGGGGCGTGATATTGTAGACACATTAACGACTGAAAAATTGGTGCAAAATCCTAAAATAATTGTAACAGATGAGTCGATACTAAGCTCCGGAACATCACAATCGGAACAAATTGCATCTTACTCACGATCAATTGATAACATGCAGCAAGAAATTAGTTTGCCCGACATTGAGATTTCCGATTTTAACATCCAACACATCACCATAGATTATGTTGAATATCAGGAAAATGAATTCTTTGCTTGGGGTTACTTTTTTGATACTGAAATAACCGTTAAAAACAATGGTTCTGACACTGTTCATACTTTTGCAATTTATTCCGAGTTTCATGGAGGAATGAATTGTGTCTCAAATATTTTTTATCAGAAATTTTCTGATATAGAAATCCTACCCAATGCTTCCTTAACAGTTGAGCTAAACAGTAGTATTTTTGAAGAAGGAATTAATAACAATACGCTTTGCTTTGAATGTATGGCACCTAATTCTAATCTGGAATCGGATTATAAAAACAATATACTTTGTAAAAGTTTCACTATTACTGGGATCGATGAGTATAACAAGAATAATGAAATTAGAATATATCCAAACCCAACTACAAATATTATAAGCATTGCAATTGATTGTGATGGGTTAAAATCCGTTCAAATCTTAAACCTAAATGGCATTCTGCTAATTGAAGAAACATTTAAAGGAAACCAAAAGACGATCGATATTTCAGGTTTGAACACTGGGGCTTACTTGATCTCAATAAAAACAGAGGATGATAGAAATGTGCAAAAGCTAATTAAAAAATAAAACGGTCTAAAATAGAGAACCGTTCTTTTTTTCGAAAGAACGGTTCCTTTTTACTAATAGCTAAATGCTATCGGCTAACAGCTTATTTATTTCTTGTCCAAAATCTTTTCAATTTCGTCCATAACTTTGTTCATGGCCGAAATGGTTTTTTCAAAGGGATCAGAACTAGTCATGTCAACACCTGCACTTTTTAGCAATTCAATTGGATAATCAGATCCACCAGCTTTCAAAAAGGTAAGGTAATTTTCTAAGGCCGCTTTGTCGCCACCCATTACTTTCTCGGCTAACGAAATTGATGCTGTAAACGATGTACTGTACTGATACACATAAAAGTTATAATAGAAATGAGGAATAAATGCCCACTCCATATTAATGTAATCATCTACATAGCAAATGCCGTCATCGTGTCCGTAATAAGCATTCACAATTTCGGTATACATTTCAGAGAAGGTGTCGCCGGTTAAAGGTTTACCCGCTTCGGCTGCTTCGTGTATTTTCAATTCAAATTCGGCAAATTGGGTTTGGCGGAACAAAGTACCTTTAAAACGATCCAACCAGTTCATGAGCAAGGATAATTTTACATCGTCGTCCTCAACTTTGTCAATCATGTAATTGAACAACAACACTTCGTTAAAGGTCGATGCTACTTCGGCTACAAATATTTCGTAATCGGCCAAAGGGTAGGGTTGTGCTTTGTTCGACAAGTAACTCTGCATGGTATGTCCCAACTCGTGCGCCATGGTACTAACATCGTCGTAAAGGTCGGTATAGTTCAATAAGATAAACGGATGTCCATCGTAGTAAGAACCATTTGAATAAGCACCCGAGCGTTTGCCTGGAGTAGGATAAACGTCAATCCAACGGCTATCAATTGCTTCTTTTATTACTGATATGTATTCGTCGCCCAATGGTTTTAGAGCTTCCAAAATAATCTCCGATGCATCTTCATAGGTATATTTTTCTTCTACATCTTTTACCACAGGAGCATACAAATCGAGGTATCTCAAGGTGTCAACACCCATCATCCTCTTTTTAATTTTTAAGTAACGATGAAAAGCAGGTAAGTTTTTATTTACATTTTCAACCAACGAATGGTATACATCGGTAGGTATGTTGTTTGGATATAAAGCCGCTTCTAACGACGAAGCGTAATGGCGAGCTTTTGAACGGAACATATCTTTTTTCACGTTACCGTAAAGCATTTCACCAAAACTTGCTTTAAACTTTGCATAGTTGTTCCAATAAGCATCGAAAACAATCTCGCGGTCGGCACGGTTGGCCGATGCACGGTATTTGCTGTATTCCGAACTTCCAATTTCAATCTCTTCACCGTTGCTAAGTGTTGCTTTAGGTTTAGGCATTTCAGCATTCGAAAAAGTTCCGTAAACCGACTGAGGAGTTCCAGCAATCATACCACTTAAAGCCATAATTCGCTCTTCGGCTTCGCTAAGTGTATGTTTTTTTGTGCGGAACATGTTTTCCAATCCCATGCGGTAAACTTCCAATTTTGGTTCCTCTTTAATAAAACCTTCAATTACATCCCACTCGGCAGTTAAAATTTCAGGCTCAATAAAAGCTGCTGCTGCACCAAAGTTCGAAAACAACTGTTGTAACTCTTGCTTCATGCCAGTGAATCCCATTACACGGGTATCCAAATCGGAATTCATTCCTGCATAAATGTACAATTTCGATGCTTCTTTCGATATCGAAGCGTTGTACTCCAAACATTTCAACAAGTTATCGGCACTTTGGGTAAGTGTTCCTTTAAACTGTTCTACTTCATTGAGTTTCGCAGAAATATCGTCTTTGGCAGTACGCCAACTTTCTTCACTTTCGAACAAATCAGATAAATCCCATTTGTACTTCTCAGCAATTTCTTCTCTTGTTTTTTGGCTAAAACTATTCATAGTTGCAAACATACTAAAAACAGCAATTAGCAACACTTTCGTTACAATTTTTACGCTCTTCATATTTGTATAATTGGTTTTTTAATGCCTAAGTTGTAAAACGGCGCAAAAATTACAGCTCACAGTTATCAAAATCTATGACATAACTCCTAAAACCAATCTTTTTTGATGGAAAATGCTTAATTCGGTATAAGCAGTAAGCATTATTTTATTCTGGCGGGCTTAACCGTTTTTGGCTTCTAGTGCACGTAATGAAAGGTGGGTTTTCGTAGTGCAATGCTTTGGGCTCATTCCAATCGCCAATCATTGCAAACGCAACCACACCTTTCATATCGTACAGCTATTCGCCTCCATCTTGCCCGATTAAACTAGTACTGACTCGTTCACTTTTCAGTCTCGAGATTCCCTCTTCGGCCAGTAGTGTTGCTGCAAAAACAAATAAATATATGTTTCACAGCCATGTTTCGCTACTGGATTTTAATCCAATTTCTTCGTAAAATTAATAAGTGAATCATAGATAAATAATATTTTCTATCAACCTTAAAGTAAACTGAGTATGGAAAAGTTTTTAATAGATTTTATAGAAAGTCCTGAAAATAGAATAGACGACATTAGTGGAAAAGAAGGCCCGGTTATTACCATATCTCGCGAATGTGGCTGTTCATCGAACCGAATTGCCATTAAACTTTCTAAAATTCTTTCGGGTTACAGTTACCAATCTGATCGCAAGCTTAGTGTTGATTGGAAATGGGTAAATAAGGAAGTGATTGAGAAAGCTGCCGAAGAGCTAGATATTAGTCCTGATGTAATTAAAGATGTTTTTTTACAAGAAGCTCGTTTGAGTTTACATAAAGTACAAAACGCTTTTTCTACTGATAAAATGTATGATGCCGACGATCAAGAAGTGATTGACACCCTCACTCAAATAATAAAAGAATTAGCATATCAAGGTAATTGTGTTATTGTGGGTAGAGCTGCAAATGTAATTGTAGGTGATATTAGTTCGAAGCTTAGGATTAAGTTACAAGCTCCATTGGATTGGCGCATCAATCGAATTCGACATCGAAGCGCAATGAGCTATTCCGAAGCCGAAGATTATGTGT
>JAQIBQ010000199.1 GCA_027859005.1 Prolixibacteraceae bacterium
GTCTTCATCAGTTTTGAACCGTTCAGCAAACTCTATAAGATTTTGTCCTTTAAAAATATCCATGTATCTATTGATTTTACAGGAAACAAATATATGTATTTATCTACTGACTTCTAAAATTCTATTTATTGTATTTCAGCAAATATTCTTTGGTTCTTAATCCCGATTCTTTTATATGTTCATCTTTCCAGTTTCCTTTTGAAGAAGCCTTCTTGTATAACATTGAACATGTTTCGTCTTTATCTGCAATTGACCAAGTGATCCAACTAATTTTTCGTTCTTCTGCCCAATCAATCCACTTTTGCCATTCGTCGTAATCAAGTTCACTATCACCATCGGCTTTCATTCCAGCACATTCTGAAATAAAAATTGGAATACCTTTATTTATGGCATAATCTCCCCTTTCTCTTAAATATTCTTTATGGGTAGAAGCGTAATAATGCAGGGTATACATAATATTCGATTTTCCTTCAATTGGATTATCGGCCACCAAATGCACATCCTGATCCCAATGAGGATTCCCAACCAAAATAACATTGTTAGAATCGTATTCTCTGATCGCATCGATTACTTCAATAGAATAGGCCTTTACTTCCTCCCATGAATCGTGAACTGGTTCGTTAAATATTTCATAAATAACATGAGGATTGCTTCCATATTTTTGGGCCATTTGAGCAAAGAAAATTTTTGCGGCTTCAGTATTCAATTCATGTGCATGCCAATCGATAATTACATAGATATCTTTTTCGATTGCTGCATCAATTACTGCCTCCATTTTCTTTAAAGCAAATTTTGGTTTAGATAAATATGCTTTCTTTGGCTCAACACCCATTGCTGCTCTTAGAATAGTACAATTCCAATCATCAACCAGCCAGTTTACAGTTTCTTCGTTATAAAAACGGGGCCACCAATTGTGCCAACCAAAACTTACACCTCGAAGGACAACAGCTTTGCCTTGCTCATTTACAAGTTGAGTTCCATTAACACTTAACTGTCCATTTTTTTTAACAGATTGAGAAAAACACATAGTAACACTTAAAAGAAGTATAAGTAAAGTTGCAATTTTAATCATGGGCATTACAATTTATGTAAACAGTTATTATTTTTTTTAGAAAAGCTAAAATAGCCCATAAAATTTCGAATTACAGCAATGCATTTTAAAAAAAATAGGGGTACAAAAGTTTCAATACGAATTAGCACTTAATATAGTTACAAGCTAATTAGAATAACATACTACCTATTTTCCACAATGTTTGTCGAAATAATGAAGGAACCAAAAGCACCAAAGGGACTAACTTCTTTAGGTGAGTTTATATAGGCATTGTAATTGTCAACAATGCCTATACTACTACAATCTACAAGGTCAATTAAACCCTGATCGTTATAACTTGCTTTTTTAAGCATCCCTTCATAAGCTTTTTCAATAAGAGGTGAATATATTTCAGATGAAATATAGCCTTTGTCTATTGATTTCTTTAGTAAGTAAATAAACATACCAGTTCCAGATGTTTCGTTCCAATTGTCAGTCGCCCCACATTTATCAACCACCTGACACCACATACCGGTATTAGGATCCTGGTATTTTTTAAGCCCTCGACAAAGATTTTTATGTATTTTAAGAAGTTTCGAATAACCAGGGTGATTTTTAGGCAGATAATCAAAAACGTCGGCAATAAGCACAGCATACCAGCCCAAGCCTTCGCTCCAAACAGCAGGTGCTAGACCGGTTTCGCCATCGGCCCAACTTGCTTTTTTACTTTCATCCCAGCCATGCATAATTAAACCATCAACAGTTCCGCATATTTTAACAATTGTGGTCATTTGCTTTACCACCTCATCAAAAGCATACTCACGTTCTCCAATTACACTACCATATCGAGCCAAAAATATTTGCCCCATAAAAACACCATCAATCCACGACTGATTAGTTGCCCAGTTTCCATGCCAAAAGAGCCCATTAGAGTTACGAGGGTAATTGTTAAATCCATTTCTAACCTGAATTGCTGCATTTTTGTACTTAACGTCTCCAGTTTGTTCGTACATAAAAATCAGTGCATAACCAGGCAAAAAGTGATCGAGATTTGAATTATTAAACGTGAATACCTTTCCTTGCTCATCAATTTGTTGATCTACATATTTTTTTATGTAATTTAAATAAGTTGAATCACCAGTTGACTTCCAAATCTTTTCCATAGCAAACATTATATAACCAGCTTGCCAACTGAAATGATTTTTATCCCATATCATGCTAATACTATCGGGATTTGGAACGCGTTCAATAAAATTTTTTGCCGTTATTTCCGACCATTTAAATGGAATTTCCTGAGCATTCAATTGAAAACTAAGCAAACAGACGAATAAAAAAACCTGAACTTTTTTCATTATAATTTATGACTCTTCAGTATCAGACACCTAGACACAAGCAGCAAGATTATAGCTGTTTACAGTTTGAAATATTTTCATATTCTATTGAATATTGTTGCATTTTAATATCACTTAATCCATTTCCTTAACTTATTCCTTTTGCGATTCGTAACAGAATACACCTACCATCCTTACAATCAAAAGAAGTCCTGAATCGTGATGCTTGTGTACTGCGACTGAATGAAACTAGAATTTCAATAGATCGGGATTTAGTTTGTGTTCAATTGCTGAAAAGAATTCACCATTTACCCCATCATTTTCAATTAGAACAGGTGCTAATGCTCCCGGCATTGTTGCCTCAACAGGATTATCAGCATTTTCGCCACCTAAATCGGTACGCAACCAACCGGGATCAAGAGTATTAATTCGAACATTAGTATCTGATAGTTTTATAGCAAGATCATCAGTTAGTTTGTTAACAGCCCATTTCGATGCGCCATAAGG
>JAQIBQ010000242.1 GCA_027859005.1 Prolixibacteraceae bacterium
CTCAGATAACCTCAGGAGATGAAACATCAATCGAAAATACAGGCAAACATGAATTTCGTTATACCAATCCAATTACGAGGGATTCAACCATTTCCATGCGTGATCATTGCATCAATAAGGTTGGCGACAAATGGTATTGTATAGGTACTTCCAATCCGATTTGGACTGGCTCCAATCCGGGTGTGCGCTTGTTGGTTTCCGACGATATGATCCACTGGAAACAGCATTCATGGCTGATCGATGCCAGCAAATTGCCAAAAGATTGCCCTTACAATGGCCGATTTTGGGCTCCCGAAATACACTTCATTCAAAACAAATACTGGCTTACTGTAAACAGTGGCAAGGTGACCAAAGAAGACCCAAAAGGAATGAACACTCACAGTGTGTGGCTGTTTTCATCCGATAAAATTACGGGCCCCTATATTTTGGTTAACGGCCCACTTACTCCGCAGTACAACAACGACGCTACCCTTTTTGAAGACGAAGATGGGCAGGTTTATTTCTACTGTAGTGGCAATGGACTCTTTCAAGCTAAAATTGATTTAAGCACAGGAAAACTCACAACACCTGCTGAAAAATTCTTAGATAAAAAGCAACCTGGATGGCCAGATTGGATGGTGGGTGGTATCGAAGGCCCCTTTGTAATAAAAAGAGATGGAACCTATTTCATGTTCTTTTCTACCTGGACCCGCGGCTATGAGGTTGGCCTTTTGAAATCAAAATCACCGCTTGGTCCCTGGGAATTGGCTTCGAGTGAACCGATTTTTGGAACTCGAAAAAAGGGATACCGACCTGAGTTGGCCATCGAAGGTGGATATGCTGATTTAAAATTTCAAGATACGGAAGACCCTTATAGCGAAACTGGACATAATGCATTATTTGAAGGCCCTGATGGACAATTGTGGAGCTCATGTCATTACACGATGTTTGAAAAACGTCCATATCCATATTGTCAAACCTTCGAATCGTGGGAGTTAACCCCACAAATGGGCATTGAACCTGTAAGCTATAAAGATGGGATGTTTTATATCAGTGGCCCAACATGGACTGAACAAGTTGTAGAATATTAAAAAATTTGGACAAAGGTTGGTAATCAAATAAATGGAATACAAATGATAAAAGAAAATAAGAAATTAAGTTTGATCGCTTTAGCTGTGATAAGCTTATTCTTTTCAATATCAGTTAACGCTCAAGCAATAAAGGGCGGCAAAAAAATAAGTTCTGATTTGCTTGGCTTGTTTTTCGAAGATATCAACTATTCTGCTGATGGTGGACTTTATGCTGAGTTGGTTCAAAACCGTTCTTTTGAATACAACCCAACCGAGCAAAAGGAGTGGCATTCCTTCTCTTTTTGGGAATACATCGCTCCGGGATATTCTATTGGACGAATAAGTGTTGAAACTAAAGCTCCGGTTCATATTAATAATCCACATTACATTGTACTCGACGTAGAACACGTTGGGCACGAAGCCAAATACAAAGGCGAATCAGGTGTTGGAATAAAAAATTCAGGATTTGATGGAATGGTGATTCGGGCAGGAGAGAAATATAACTTTTCACTATTTGCTCAACAACTTTCTAAAGCGTCAATTGAATTGTCAATTAGCCTTCAAGATACTAAAGGTAAAGTGTTAGCAGAAAGTTCGGTTAAAACGACTTCGAACAAATGGGAAAAGTACACAACTACTTTATTGGCATCAGCAAATTGTGATACCGCATCTTTGGTCATACTTGCAAAAAACAACGGTAAGTTAGCTCTCGATATGATTTCGCTTTTCCCTGAGAAAACATTTAAGAACAGAACCAATGGTTTACGAGCCGACCTGGCTCAAATATTGGCCGATATGCAACCAAAGTTTATCCGCTTTCCCGGAGGTTGCCTGGTTCACGGCGATGGTTTGGGGAACATGTACCGCTGGCAAAATACCATAGGACCAATTGAACAGCGTATTGGACAACGAAACCTATGGGGCTACCATCAAACAGCAGGTTTGGGTTATTTCGAATACTTTCAGTTTTGCGAAGATGTTGGGGCTAAGCCGCTTCCAGTTGTCCCCGCTGCTGTTAGTTGCCAGAACTCCGGTGGAACATGGCGCATTGGAGGAACTGGTCAAAAGGCTTTACCAACTATTGAAATAGACGAATACATTCAGGAAATATTTGATTTGATTGAATGGGCAAATGGTCCGGAAAACTCTGAATGGGGTGCTAAACGTGCTGCCGCTGGTCATCCAGCGCCCTTTAATCTCGAATACCTTGGTGTGGGAAATGAAGATAAAATGACCCCCGAGTTTGAGGAGCGCTTTTCAATGATTTATAAAGCAGTAAAGGAAAAACATCCAGAGATTATCTTGATTGGTACTGTTGGACCATTTCATAGTGGCGAAGATTTTGATAAGGGATGGGAAATTGCTAACGATTTAGAAGTTCCCATTGTTGATGAACACTACTATGTTCAACCTGAATGGTTGCTGGCAAATCAGAATCGGTACGACACATACAAACGAAATACAACTGAGGTTTACCTTGGCGAATATGCATCGTGGGGAAACAAAATGCGAAATGCCATTGCCGAAGCTGCCTACCTTACTGCTCTCGAAAGAAATGGCGATGTAGTGAAAATGGCCTCCTATGCTCCTTTATTGGCTAAAAAAGGTTTTACACAATGGAATACCGATATGGTCTTCTTCGATAATGTGAATATCAACCTTACACCCAATTATTACGTTCAGAAAATGTTTATGACCAATCAGGGAGACTATTACTTTGATAAGGTAGTGACAAAGGACGCCAAAGATTCCACTATTGCCGCTTCATGTGTACTCGACAGTAAAACTGGTGATGTTATACTTAAATTGGTAAATGCAGGTACAGAATTTAAAACAATGAAAGTAGACCTTTCTCAATTCAAATCATTGCAAACCAACGCCGTGTTGAATTTGTTGACCGGAAAGGCAGACGCAGAAAACACTTTTGAAAATACACAGTTAATTATCCCTTTGAAAACAGAATTCAAAGTAAAAAAGAAGTTTGACTATGAATTGCCTGGCATGTCGCTTTCTGTGATTAGAATTAAAACAACTAAATAAAAACTGATATAAATTCGTTATGAGAAAAATTACGTTTTCGTTGAAGAAAAAGTGTATGTTGCTATTATTTGTACTGTCTTCGACTCTGCTTTTTATTGGAGAAGCAAAAGGTAATAATAACCAGCAAAGTAATAATCAATCGGCTGATAAATACATACACAATGTGGCAGCTAATCCGTATCTTCCCTTGTGGGAGCATTTACCCGATGGAGAACCACGTGTTTTTGAAGATCCCGACAATCCAGGGAAATATCGTGCATATATTATTGGTTCGCATGATGTAAGGGTTAATAGTTATTGCGGACCCGACATTCGCATGTGGTCAGCTCCGGTTGAAAATTTAGCTGAGTGGCGCGATGAAGGTCCTATTTTTACTTATCCAATAGATAATCAATGGGATGTAATGTATGCTCCCGACCTTGTTGAGGTTAACCGAAAAAACGGCACAAAAGAATACTATTTGTTCCCACATAGCCGTGGTCGTGGCCGCGAAGCAATGGTGTGTAAAGGCGACCGTCCTGATGGTCCTTTCAAACCATTAAACCTTACTGAAGACGGAACACGTACTGTACCTGGAAGTATCCTGGGGTTCGATCCTGCAGTGTATATCGAAAATATTACCGATCCTAACGATCCCGATTTTGAAATTGGTTTCAGGGCTTATGGTTTTTGGGGATTCCAACGTTCAATGGCAGCACAATTAGATCAAAAAACGATGTACTCTTTGCGTCCAGGTACCGAAATCGTTAATTATCTTCTTCCTGCCAGCTCACGTTATGGAGTAATTAAAGACCCAAAGGGGACAGTATATCCCAACGTATACCCTGATCAAGATATGGGTACGTTCAATTTCTTCGAAGCATCGTCAATTCGCAAGGTTGGAAATAAATACATTACTATTTTCAGTGGATACTCAGGCCCGGAATATGGAATAGGTAGTTCTAACTCTACTTTACGTTATGCTGTTGCCGATTCGCCATTAGGTCCATGGAAAAGCGGTGGTGTAGCAGTTGATTCAAGAGGTCCGGTCTTAAATCAAGATGGTTCAAAAATAGAAACAAGGAATGCGGGTCATAATACGCATGGTAGTATTCAGGATATTAATGGACAATGGTATATATTTTACCATAAGCCACCAAGAGGATTTGGCTATGCACGTCAGGCTGTTGTGGCTCCTGTTACTATTCAGTGGGACGAAAAACCAGTTGCACAAGGCGGAAATGCTGTAATCAGAGGGTTTGATCCTTATGCAAAAGATCAGATTTGGTCGTTAAAAGACAATCAAGGACTTGAATATAAAGGTGCCGAAGTAACATCTGAAGGCTTCAATTTTTATGGACTCGATCCATATCAATATTATTCAGCCGGATACGCTTGCTATCTTTCTGATGTTAGTCTTCAACAAGACACATGGGATATTTGGGATAACAACATGCCTATTACCAATATGAAAAATGGCACCATTGTTGGATTCAAATATTTTGGATTTGGGGGACTCGACAAAGACACTAAAGGGATGAAAGCTTTCGAAGGAACAAAAGAAGGTAACAAAACAGCGTTCAACCTTTTCATTACACCTAAATCTGCAAAAAGCTTTAAGGTAAATATCTGGATGGATGGACCATGGGATAATACTACCTGGAAAGGGACAAAAATTGGAGAGATCGTTGTTCCTGCAAATTCCAAGCAAGAAACTACAAAATTTACTATTGATGTAGCCAAATTTGTTGACAAATTAGATAAGAAGCACGCGATATTTATTGTTGCCGAAAGTGCTGAGCCAGATGCTCTATTCGATTTTATCGGTTTGGGGTTCAGCTCTGCTAAAAAGCAAATTATTCGTCCAATTGCTCCCTCAATTAGCATTAAGGTAAACGGAGAAGCTATAGCAGTTCCTGCAACTCCTGTTCGGTCAACAAACGGTAATGGAATTGTAGGTTACGACCTTTACGAAACCACTTACAATGTACCATCTAGCGTTACCAGTACACCAAGCGTATCGGTTTCGGCAAGCGACCCAGCTGTGAAATTAACAGTAGCTCAGGCTGATTCAAAAACAGGAGCAGCTGTTGTTACTTGTGATTATAAGGGTATTGTAAAAACCTATAAAGTGGTGTTTGCAGGTGAATAACAATTGAATAATAAAAAATTGAAATAAATGAAACGAACATACTTACTAATAGTTGTTGTGCTGTGCATGGTTTTTAACGCCAAAGTATTTGCGCAGACAAAAGCGCAGAACCCAATTATTTATGCCGATGTACCTGATATGTCAATGATACGCGTTGGCGACACCTATTACATGGTCAGTACTACCATGCACATGTGTCCGGGTGTACCCGTTATGAAATCGAAAGATTTAGTGAACTGGGAAATGCTTAATTATGCCTACGAAAAGTTGGCCGATGACGACGCATTGAGCCTTGTCAATGGAAAAAGCAATTACGGAAAGGGCACTTGGGCCAGTAGCCTTCGATACCACAATGGCACCTATTACATTGCAACTTATGCTCAACCTACCAACAAAACTTATATTTTCAGAACCAACGATATTGAAAAAGGTGATTGGAAAGTGAGTGAGTTCAAGCCAGGCTATCACGACTGTACACTGGTTTTTGACAATGGCCATGCCTACTTGATAACCGGAGGGGGAAAGTTGAATATCATTGAACTGAACGATGATTTGACCGATGTTAAAGAGGGTGGAATTAATCAGGTTCTTATTGAAAATGCAAGTGCCCCGTCGGAACCTAATATGCTTAAAGCCGAAGGATCGCAGCTTTTTAAATACGATGGCAAGTATTACATCTTCAACATTTCGTGGCCACGCGGAGGAATGCGTACAGTGCTTGTGCATCGTGCCGACAATCTGATGGGGCCTTGGGAAGGTCGGATAGCCTTACAGGATAAAGGTGTTGCACAAGGCAGTATTATTGATACACCTGATGGCAAATGGTTTGCCTACTTGTTTCAAGATCATGGCTCAGTTGGACGCATCCCATACCTTGTACCAATGAAATGGGTCGATGGCTGGCCAGTGATAGGTGTCGATGGTAAAGTGCCCGAAACGTTGGATTTGCCAGCAAGCAAAGGCTTAATCCCCGGCATTGTGAACAACGACGAGTTTAAACGTAAAAAAGGAGACCCTGCCTTGCCTTTGGTGTGGCAGTGGAACCATAACCCCGACAATAGTTTGTGGTCGGTTACCGAACGAAAAGGATTTTTGAGATTAAAAACCGGGCGCATAGACAGCCTTTTCTTGAAATCGAGAAATACTTTAACACAACGCACCATCGGTCCGGTTTGTACTGGGGCAACTATGCTCGATGCATCAAATATGAAAGAGGGTGATTTTGCAGGATTAACTGCCTTCCAGCGTAAGTTTGGTCAGGTGGGAGTAAAAATGGCGAACGGGCAAAAGTATCTTTTCATGGTTAACAACCAAACCGACATTCCTACCGAAGTGGAAAGCATACCACTTACAGGAAACAAGGTTTATCTGAAAATTGAATGTGATTACCGTAATAAAGTTGATATTGCTGAATTCTTCTATAGTCTTGACGGGAAAAACTGGAAACAGATAGGCAACCAATTGCATATGGAATATACACTAATGGAACACTTTATGGGTTACCGGTTTGGTTTATTCAATTATGCAACCAAGTTGAAAGGTGGATATGTCGATTTTGATTATTTCAGAATAAGTAATGAACTAACTAAAAATTAATATACAGGGTGTATTAGATTAAATAATAATTATAAAATAAGTAACATAAAACAAATGAAAATTTTAAAACACGTCTTTATTGTTTCAATATTAATGAATCTTCTGCTAATTAATGTTGCTGCTAACGATTCAATTAATTCAAATTTGAAACCTATTATTGTTGAAGCCGAATCTGGTCTTTTAGGCAGTAATTTTTCAACTTCAATCGTTGGTGATATTACATATATTACAACAAACGCAGATTTTAGTGGGCAATCAAATCCTGAAAACAGTAATAGTATTGCTACTTATCAGGTTGCATTTGTAGATACCGGATCATATCAGGTGTTTGCGCGAGTGCGAGTTGGAAGTGGTTCATATAGTGATGATAGTTTCTTTGGGGCAATCGGGTTTGGCGAAAAAGATTTTGCTAATGGTGATGGTTGGTTAATGATAAATGGCTTAGCAGGTGCCGGATTTAATGGAACAAAAGATGTTGTATTGGAATTGGGAAGTGTTGGTTCAGAAGAGTGGAAATGGATAAATTTGACAAAAAATTTTTATCAAAATTCCAATGTAAATTTTAATGTTCGCGATGAACTTGCTCAAGCTTTCCAAATTGGTAGCCGAGAGGATGGTTTGGATTTTGATAAATTGGCATTTGGTAAAGCTGGCCTTTATTACACGGTTAATGCACTTGATAATGGATTAGATGGATTGACTGAAATACCTATTGATTCTAGTCTGTATCAAGGTCCACCAATTGCAGAAGGTTCACCTAAATTTCTGGGTAATGTTAAGGATTGGAATGACGACAATTTTGCCAATATATGGAATCAGCTAACCCCTGGAAATGAGGGGAAATGGGCATCAATTGGAAACTCACTTGACACCTTACAATGGAATTGGAGCGGTTTAGATAACTTGTACAATTATGCACAAGAAAATGGAATGGTTTTTAAAGATCACACCTTAATTTGGGGTGCTCAACAACCTTCATGGATGAATAGTCTTTCTAATGAAGAACAACTAAAATATATCGAAACATGGATGCGTCAGGTTGGGCAACGTTACCCAGACATGGACATGATTGATGTGGTTAATGAATCGATTGCAACACATAATCCACCAGATGGACAGGGTGATCGTGCCAACTATAAAGAAGCTCTTGGGGGTGATGGAGCTTCAGGCTACGATTGGGTTGTGAAATCATTTGAATTGGCTCGAAAATATATGCCTGCAACTACAAAATTATTATTAAACGATTATGGTATTATAAACGATAACAATGCAACAAACACTTATCTGCAAATCATCAATCTTTTGAACGAAAGGAAATTGATTGATGGTATTGGAGTACAGTGTCATCGTTTTGAAATTCAAAATGCAAGTATAACAACTTTGAAAAATAATTTAGACCGCTTGGCTGCTACTGGATTACCAATTTATATTTCAGAAATGGATCTAGGTGATAGTTCTGGTGACGATGACGCGCCTTACGATGATGCATTGCAATTGCAAAAGTATCAAGATATTTTTCCAATTTTTTGGGAACACCCGTCTGTAGCAGGTGTAACCCTATGGGGATCGTTGGAAGGTCGAATGTGGCAAAAAACATGTCATGTAATAAATAGTGACAATTCGTGGCGTCCGGCTTTAGATTGGATTGCTGAATATGTTGCCAATACTCCAGTAGAAATAAATCTTGTTGAAGATACAAGCAATGTAGAAATAACATACACATATTTTGAGACTGAATGTGCACAAGCAGGCTCAAATTGGAATCTTTTTGCTGAAACTGATGCTTCAAATGGACATTATATGACTGTTAAAACCGGTGTTCAAAGTGCAAGTGAGGCTCCCACAGAGGTAGAAGATTTAATTGTATTCCCTGTAAGCATTCAAAGTACCGATCAGTACAATATACTTGCCAGGGTTAAATGCCCATCAGCTGATGATGATTCATTCTGGAGCTTTGTGGATAACGGAGACGCTCAAATGGCAAATGGTTTGACAACATCAGGTTGGGAATGGAAAATTCTAAGTAATTTCTATTTAAGTGAAGGTGAGCATGATTTATCAATTGGATATCGTGAAGATGGTGCTTTAATAGATAAAATTTGCATTACAAATTCATATTTTCCACCAGTTGGTTTAGGAGAAGAAGCTGAAAATAAATGCGATACGATGGTTGTTTCGAATGCTATCCCAACTTTTGTTGATGGAGAACTTATTCAATGTTTTCCAAACCCTTTTCTCAACAGTTTGACCTTCAAATTCAGAATTGAAAAGCAGGAAAATGTGACCTTGAAGATATATGATATGCTTGGTAGCGAAATTACTACTTTGGTTGATCAGCAATTAGATCAGGGAATTCAAACAATAACTTGGGATGCATCAAATAATAATGGATTAAAAGTGAAAAGCGGTAATTATTTCTATCGTTTAGAACTTGATGGTCAGTTTTTCTCAGGTAAAATTATGATGTTGGATTAATATGGATTTGAAATATCAATTAAAAGATTGATTAATTGAAATAAAATGAATTGTAAAAAAAAACGAAATAATAATCTAATATATATGCTATTGCTTGTATTCCTCGTTGGAATACAAGCAAATAGCTTTGCTCAAAAATGGGTAGGGACCTGGAGTTGTGCGCCTTATGCTGCCGACAACAATACACCTCCTTCACCCTATTTAGAAAATAATACACTTCGACAAGTAGTTCGAACGTCGATAGGTGGTGATACCATACGGGTGAAATTTTCAAATATCACCAGTTCTACTCCAGTTACCATGAATTCAGTAAATATTGCTGCATTAACCACTATAGGAGGAAGTGCCATTGATACCTCAACCATTACAACGTTAAAATTCAACGGAAATGAATCCGTTACCATGAATGCCTATTCCGATCTTACATCCGATCCAATAGCATTTGTATTAACTCCCGGAATGCATTTAGCAATAACCATATTCTATGGCGAATGCAAAACTGCAGCAGATATGACCTTTCATTATGGTTCTCGTTGTGATTCTTATATTCTTGAAGGAGATCAATCTCAATCTGAAACGTTTGCAGGGGCAACACCTGTTGAAAGGTGGTATACCATTAATACAATTGATGTATTGGCTCCTGATTCAGCTGCTGCAGTTGCGGTATTTGGAAACTCGATTACTGATGGCTATGGAATACATGGTGGACTTAAAAACACTTTTCCCGATATGTTTTCAAAAAATGTTCTTGCCAATGAGTCAACGTTGGATGTAGCTGTACTTAATATGGGCATAGGGGCTACTTGGGTAACAACGTCAGGAGTAAAACGTTTCCAACAAGATGTTCTTGATCAAAACGGCATGCGTTGGATTGTTGTTTTTTATGGTGTAAACGATATTGGAGGAGGTGCATCAGCTAATGTTATTATTAGTGCTTATAGAAGACTGATTGCTCAGGCTCATGCTGCAAATATTCGTATTTATGGAGGAACTATTACTCCATTTAAAGGCCATGGATATTATTCCGAAGCTCACGAAGCAACAAGAACTGAAGTAAATGAATGGATACGTACATCTGGAAGTTTTGATGCAATTATCGATTTCGATCAAGTAATTCGTGACCCGGCTGATCCCGAAAAATTGCAAGTTATGTATTCTAACGATTGGTTACATCCTAATGCCGATGGATACAAATTACTTGGAGAATCAATTGATTTGAATTTATTCCTTGGAGGAGATACTATTTTTGAACAAGCTAATTATGAAACGCATTATTTTGAAGCCGAATGTGCTACAGTTGGCAGTAATTGGGATATCATTGCTGATGAACAGGCTTCGAATGGAAGTTATGTAACTGCGAAAGTAGAAAGTAAAGAAGCAGCACCAATAAGTGAAGAAGGGCTAATTACCATTCCTTTTTCTGTTGATGAGTCGGGAGAATATGATGTGTTTACAAGATTAAACTGTCCTTCACCTGATGATGATTCATTTTGGGTAAAAGTAGATAATAATGAATTTGAGCTCAAAAATGGACTTGGAACAAATGGATGGGGATGGATCAGTATAGGTTTATCTCAAATAGAGAAAGGTGAACACACGCTTAGCATTGGCTATCGTGAGGATGGAGCAAAATTGGATAAAATAGCGATCTCAAATTCACCTTTCCCTCCCGTTGAAATGGGAGAAGATGCCGAAAATAGTTGTATCCCTAAAGTGGGAATTAACTCAATTGAGCTTGAAGATAATAAGTTGCGAATTTATCCTAATCCTGCTGATTCTAAAACAAATATTGAGTTTAGCCTTGAAAACTCTTCGAATGTTAGTTTGAAAATTTATGATAACATTGGGAAAAAGATAGTTACCCTTATCGATGACGAATTTGAAGCCGGAAGTTATGTAATGAATTGGGATGCATCAAAAATTAGCGGTGGTAATTATACCTGTAAGTTTATTGCAGGTAATAATACCATCAGTCAGAAAATGGTATTGCTTGATTAAGGATTGAATTATTTAAAACGGATAAAATGAATAAAAGAGTATTAGTAAACTTTTGTAAAAACATTGCAGGAATACTGGTGTTGTTGTGTAGTTTATTGTTAAGCAGCCAAGCCTTCTCACAGGATCCAAATTTTCATATTTACCTTTGCTTAGGGCAATCAAATATGGAAGGAAATGCCAGAATTGAAGCTGAAGATACAGTTAATGTAAATGAGCGTTTTCAGGTTATGTCTACCATCAATTGTGACAACCTTGAAAGAACAAAAGGAAATTGGTATACCGCTATTCCTCCATTGTGCCGTTGTTCTACAGGCCTTACTCCTTCCGATTATTTTGGAAGAACATTGGTCGAAAATTTACCTAAGAATATTAGGGTAGGAGTAATCAATGTATCGATTGGAGGATGCAAAATTGAGTTATTCGATACGGTTAACTATCCTGCGTACAGAGAAACAGCACCAGATTGGATGATAGGTATGCTCAAAGAGTACGATTGGAATCCTTATGGACGCTTGGTTGAAATGGCAAAGCTGGCTCAAAAAGATGGTGTAATTAAAGGAATTTTATTGCATCAGGGCGAATCAAACACCAACGATACCCTTTGGACTAAAAAGGTAAAAGTAGTTTATGATAATTTAATGGCCGATTTGAATCTAAACCCTGAAAAAACACCATTGTTAGCTGGTGAATTAGTCAGTGCAGAAGAAGGTGGAGCTTGTGCCAGCATGAATACAATTATAAACACTTTACCACAAGTCGTTCCTAACGCCCATGTAATTTCCTCAGCCGATTGTCCTGCAAAACCCGATCATTTACACTTTACTGCCGAAGGTTATCGGATACTAGGAAAACGTTATGGTGAGAATATGCTTCGCTTGTTAGGCACAGACATAACTAAATAGTAAAATGTATAATAGCAATGCATTGTAAATTTTCTGATCAGATTTTTCTGCAATAAAAAAGAGCGCAAAGAAGTTAAATGTTATAACTGCTTTACGCTCTTTGTAATTTTAATATATCACAAT
>JAQIBQ010000328.1 GCA_027859005.1 Prolixibacteraceae bacterium
GTATAAATGTAAAGCATTTTTAGATTTTTGGAGGTAGAATTCTTAAATTATTAATTTTAGAAATACTTTTCTTTCTTTTTTTTTCTGTTGCAGAAAGATGTTGTCTGTGTTGACTTTAACATTAATTAATTTGTAAGTGTATTACACGTATTCTCATTATAGCGTTTTAAGGCAAAATGGTACACTTAGCACCCCGTACTTAACAATAATATTTGAGGTATCTAGGTGCTTGATGTGAAAAGTTCTAAAAAGTTAGTGGGAGGCAGGATATACTAAGTGAACTGAATAAACATAAAGGATGAAATTGTGAATGTTGAGTTGGAGCAAGGAGAAAGCAATAAACAGCTCTTTTGCAAACTTTGGATTTTAGGGATGGCCTATAACCAATATTCTCGATCTTTGTTTCAATTATACTATTGAGAATTTGAGATGAAGATTCATCAAGTAATCTGAGTTTTTTGCTATTGATAACAATTTTGGGTCTGCCTGAATTTAATTGTTCGTTGTATGATTGTGTTGATATTTTTAATTGTTCATCAATGATTTCCAATTGATTGTTTGTTATTTTTTTGAAGAGTACGTATCTGCATTATTAAGCTATCATTTAATTGTCTCTCATTATATAGCTGAACATTAAATAAACTATCCGATGTAATTGAATTTTTCTCAAATTGGTCATTTGCATTTTTATAACTTAAAATTGAAATATAAAGTGCTACAATCCCTATAATTATTCCAATCAGCGAGGTTGCTGTAGAAATATTTTCTTTAATGAAAAGTCTAAATTTTTTTGAATTACTTATAATATTCATAATCCTTGATTCTTTTTTTGCACAACTAGACGTATTTGGCTGCTACTTGTCATTTATGCGTTGCTACGTTTCATTCATTGGCATTAATTACAATAGTGGTATCCTTTACATTTTTAGGAATCTCAACTTTAGTAATATTCATTGCAACGGCTCCAAAATAGCCAATACCATTCGACATGTTACTAGGTATTTTTTCAGCAGTTATCATAAAGGCTTCCGAACGGTTTTCTGCATATGCTATTGCCGCGTTAAAAAAATTAGCTAGTGAGTCAGAATAAGTAATTGCCTGAATATAAATTCCATCTATCTCCCTTGTTTTTTCGTACTCTACTCCTTCATATATGAACGTTTCACCTGTTTGTACCTGTCCCGAACAAAAGTCGATACAACGAATGGTATCTTCTGTAGCTTTTGTTGATCCACCAAGCCCAATTTCAAAATAAAAATTGCGGTTATTAGGGGGTCTGTTTTCATCGAGAGCTGAGCCTTGGTCATTAAAATATTCTAATGTATTTGTTGAAAAATTCTTTATTACATTATCTCTTTTATACAGCTCGCTTTTTACTGTTATTGATCTACTAGTTCCAATTAAGCTCACTAGAACAGTATCGACATTTGTATATGTATGAGTACTAACGTTTACTTTTATTTTATCCAAAGAGACTTCTTTTTTAATTTTTATATTTTCTGAGCTGATCTTATCAAAGCCATCAGCAACTACCTCTAAGGAATACCGAATGATACTATCGGGTTTAAAATTATCTGGCGTTGCAAACAAGTATCCATCTTTGGTATAAAGCGTTACATTTTGTACATTATTTTCAGAAATCAGTTTCACAATTGGATTTGATAGTTTTGTGTCATTATCTTTTGACGACAAACAAGGAATTGTTTTCTGAATTTGAACTATTGCTCCGTATTTGGTTATATATCCAACTACCGACATTTGAGGAGCATCGAAATATTCTTTCCCCTCAATTTCGGTTTCATATACTTCACAAGCTTCAAACATTAGCATGCAAAGAAAAGCTACAAATATGTATAGTAATAACTTCATTCTTTATTTTTTAAGGTAGATTTTAAGGTTTGCCGACGGTATTACACGATACCACGAACTCATGTACAACTTATCTTTTCTTACGTATACAGAAAGCGGATTAGCGCGAGCAAACAAATTCATTACCGACACTGTAAAATCGTAAGCTTTGGCACGAAATAATTTTCCAGAGTGTTTATAAGAAAGGTCGAAGCGCTTGTAAGCTGGCATACGTGCATTATTGGCATTTCCAATAACATAATAGCCTGCGTAAAAATCTGTTTGTTTTACTTTTCCCAATGGCATAGTAAAAGGCCTACCACTTTGATAAATGTAATTAAAGGCCCATGAATTTTTTGCATTCCTAAAATAGTTTAACCCAATATTTAAATCATGTCTCCTGTCAAAGTCAGAATTATACCAATTTCCTTGATTTAGTGTTTCAAATTTCCGTTTAGAAAAGGCGAAAGTATAGGCAATACTCCATTGGACTTTTCCTTGTGATTTTGATAACAATACCTCTGTCCCGTAACTTTTACCTTTACCATTATTGGTGATTTGATCCCAGAAAACCAGTTGACTGTTGTCTTCATAATTGAAATGGAGTAAATTATCCATCGTTTTATAGTACAATTCTGTACTAATATCGATAGTTGTATTAGGAATGCTTCCAAAAATACCGGCCGAAAATTGTTGTGAACTTTGCGGTTTGTAATTTTTATTTGCCAAAACCCAAGTTTCCCGTTCAAATTCTCCATTCATATCTACCAAAACCTGAAATGGCTGTTTGTTTATTGAATATCCAGCCTTTGCTACCCAGTTTTTATCAAGTTGGTGACTTAGGCTAATGCGTGGCTCAAAATTTACATAATTGGTATCGCTTAAAGCACATAATACATTTCGTATGCCCAAACGTAATTGGGTTTTTGTGGTAATCTGATAGTTATCATCAATAAAAAATGAACCTTCAAGTGCTTTTGTTTCTAATCCGGTATAAGTTGAATTAATAAGCTCCAATTCGTTTTTGGCGCTTCCGTAAAACGGATCTACAATATACCTTGAAAGTTGTAAGCCCGTTTGCAGATAATGATTTTGTAAGGGTATTTTAATTTTAATTTTTTGGCTTAAATCTTTTATATGAGAGTTTGATGAATTTGAAATTGAGTTTTTGTTTTTAGAATTTTCAAATTGCTCTTCTCTATAAGAATGTGTCAGTTTGTAATAGGTGTAGTAACTGGTACTTTTTAGCGATACTCCCGAATTAAAAACATGATTAATATTAAGGGCTGTATTATAATTGTCAATAAAGTTTCCACCACCTGTGTTTTCTATTTTTATAGTTCCCATATCGTATGCACTAAAAGTGCGGTAATATGCATCCGCATCATTTCCCCAATGACCGCTTAAACTAATATTTGTTCTTTTTTGAGGCTTATAGGCTAGTTTAAAATCAATATCGTTAAATGAAAAGTCATTGACTTCACCACTTTGGTTTTCATCCATGAAATCAAATCCCTTTGTTTTGTTGCCATAGATAAGGTTTAACTGAGAATAGCGCCCTGCGACCATGGCATAAAACTTACCATTACCTTTGGTCTCGGCATGAAAACCCGATCGTAATGTACCTATGTCAAAACTGAGTTTTCCGGTGTTGTCTCCTTCGTTTAGGCACACGTTAATTACCGACGAAGTACCATGCCCAAATTCAGCTGGAGCATTTCCCTTGTAGGCCTCAATGTTTTTAATAATATCGCTGTTAAACAACGAAAGATACCCTCCAGCATGTGATGTGGTATAAAACCTTGCACCATCAACTAAAAACAAGTTCTGATCGCGGTTGCCGCCTCTTACGTAAATACCCGAATACATATCAACCCCTGACGAAAATCCTGGTAAAATGGTAATTGCCTTTAGTATATCAGGTTCTCCAAAAAAATTGGGTAGGTTTTTTACTGTTTTTCCTTCAAGTACATTTAAGCCCAACATGGCTTGACGGCTTAAAGGAATTCCTTTTACCAGTACTTCTTGTATTTGCGGACTTTGAAGCATAATGGTCATAAAGGTGTCTGTGTTTTCCTCAATTTTCAGATATTTATCGATATATGAAACATGATGGAATTTGAGTTCTATCTTGCTACTTTTTAAGTGAAATACAAAATCTCCATTGCTATCGGTATAAAGAGCTTTGTTGTTTATGCTATCGGAAACCAACACATAAGGTACTCTTTCGCCAGAATCAGCAATAACTCTTCCTTTTAGAATAAGTTGTTGTGCAAAACTTGAATGCAGAATAAAACACGAAACAAAAAGAAATAAAATTTTTCTCATATTTAATAAAATGCCTTAAAGAACTGTTTATGTTTATCGCCTTCTTTTTTAGAAAATAACTGTTTCCAATTTGGATAATATGTAGCCGATATTTTAAGCGATTGAATATTGGTAGAATATACTTCGTCTTCGTCTAGTTTTACACCATTCAATTCACGCAGGGTTATTGTATGGGTAACATAGTCTGTTAATCCGTATGTATACTGTAGTTTAACCTTGAGTGAATTTGAAAAATCATAAGAAAACCCACCACATAGGCTGAATTCAAAAGGATCTATTGATATTATATCATCACCTCGCATAAGCACCTTTTTTCCATAATCATAACCATAACCAATATTATATAAATTCTTCACAATATCTTTATTATTGTTGATTTTATAGTTGTATAGGCATCCTAAAAAAGGTGTAATGTTTGATATTTTATAACCCAAAACAATGGGAATCTCCAATGAAAAATTATTAAAATTCCCCCAAAGTTCAAAGGATGAAGCATCCCCGTTTTTATATTCAACAGGGTATCGATCTCCTCTTATCCGATAACGATTATAAGCAGCACTAATACCCGTTTCGAAATAAATTGAACTATATATCGGAATATTTACATTTATACCAATATTGCCTCCTGGGCTTAAGGTTTTATTCGTGTACTTTATTTCATTGGAATGAATAAATGCTTTTGTACCAATTTCAAGGCCTACCTTGGTTTGCGAATATGCCGATAGTACATAAAAAATAAGAACAAATAGATAGAATATCTTTTTCATATGATTAAATGTTTGTTTTCAAATGTATCATATGAAACTCACATGAAATTTCAATCATAACTCTGTGTGTTATTTTTAAGATCAAAATTTACATGTTCGCTTCATAATGTTTAAATTATACTGTCGGCACAAAAATGCCAACTAAAATTAATAATCTACTGAAAAATTGTAATTGATACCCGGGTAAAACCTTGCCTTTAAAGTACCCGAAATACAACCAACAAAATAGGCCGATGGTTTACTCTTGTAATCAAGTAAATCATCGGTGTAAACATATATAGCATATTCATAATCAGGCCCCTCTCTCATGCTAGGATTAGCCTCAAATGGTAATGGTTCAATTGGAGCCAAGCGGCCAACTTTAACTGAAACAGAAATATTATCATAGGCTACAACTGTATTTGAAAAACTTCGCCATTTTCCCCAACTTCTTTTTTCTGCTTTTATTTCAGATTTGCATTTAACTTCGTTTTCGTAATCACTAATGGAGTACAAATATTTATACCTATAAGTATATTGATCTCTAGAGGTATCCCAATTGGGAGTAGTACTCCATGGGTGAGAGTCTAGATAACCTTCGTATGGTAGCTCAATAATCCATCCACTACCTTCTCTTTCAAATTTGTATTTTTTGCCAGCATAGTAGAAATAGTAGCTACTAGGAGTACAACAATCCCCATGGTAGTAAATTTTAAAATAATATACTTTTGCATAAACTGTCTCCGTGGAGTTTGCAATAACTTCATAGTTATTAATCAATTCAACCTTAAACTTTGCTCTTTTATCTGGATTATTATTTATATCTCTATTATACATTTCCATGCATAAGCATGTTGAGGATTTCCATTTTTGCTTAACACGTGATTTTAGAAATTTCTTTTCCCAATTATAATCAAGAATAAATGTCTTTAGATTTACACCTTCAAGGTCTGATGAATTTGATAAAAGTTTTTCATAACCTACACCATCATAAATTGAAGCTGTTTTAAACTTTCCATCATAAGCTTTACACCATGCATTTTCAGAAACATATAAACCAGTTTGACCTGTAATGTATTGGTAGTTCTCGTAAACTCTGTTTATTATTGGAAAAAAGTCACTTGAAGTAGTAAAGAAAATATCTTCATTTTCTTTAAGTATTTGATTGTAAGCCTCAGCACTTTCAGTTTCATTCAATTGTTTCCTTACATCTTCCATTCTTGTTTTAACCGACTGGAAGTTCAGTGATTTTTCCCACGCCCTTCTTTCTACTTTAGGCATTTCATTTAAAACTTCCATTGCTTTTAGGGCATCTTCACCTTTATCAAAACATAAGGTATTATCATGCACTTTAACAGTAAATCCTAAAGTGGAATCAACTAAAATTTCATTGTTTTGGGAAAGAGAAAGCTCCTGTTCTTTTAATTGGGCTAGTTCATCCTGACAACCAATGAATACTAAACTTGTTGCAAACAATAACATTTTTGTTTTCTTTATTTATCATATAAAACAATTGGAGTTCCTGATTAGATAC
>JAQIBQ010000386.1 GCA_027859005.1 Prolixibacteraceae bacterium
CGTACCCCCGGGCCTGTTGATCCTGTTTTTATTGAAATTTGCGACGAAATGGGCTTTTTTATGATGGCTGAAGCTTTTGATGAATGGAATAACACTTGGCAATGGGGTTTGTCGGAAAATCCAGAAGGGAAACGTCCATACTCTTACCATGAGTTTTTTAATCAATGGGCAGAAACTGATTTAAAGGACATGGTTCGCAGAGATAGAAATCATCCAGCAATTTTCATGTATTCTGTTGGAAATGAAGTTCCGGATCAGCGTTATACTGAGGGACCTGCAAAACTGGCTAAACTTATGGCTTGGGCAAAAGAGGTGGATGCTACAAGACCCGTAGTCTCAGCATGTGATTGGTCACCATTTGCCAATCAGTCTGGTTTTATGGATACTATGGATATTGCAGGATATAACTACATTGATCGCTATTGCCCAAATTTGTATGCTGACGAGCACCAAAAATACCCTAAACGTATTTATTTGGGTACAGAAACCTATCCAAATTTGAAGAATTGGTTGGCTGTTCGCGACAATCCTTATGTTACCGGAGAGTTTCTATGGGTTGGTATTGATTACCTTGGGGAGGCATTATCTTGGCCTCGCAGGGGTTGGGAATGGGGTCTGATAGATTTGGCAGGTTTTGAAAAATCGACCTATTATGTCAGACAGAGCTACTGGAGCGACAAACCAATGGTGCATATTGCTGTTGAACTGAAAAAGAAGGACAAGTTTGATTGGAAATGCTACAATTTAGCTTCACATTGGAATTTTGATAAAAAAGATGTTGATACTGTATTTGTTTATAGCAATTGTGAGGAAGTGGAGTTATTCCTCAATAATAAAAGTCTAGGAAAAAAGAAAGTAGACAAAAATACTTACTATGCTCAATATCAAGTAAAATATAAGGAAGGCGCTTTAAAGGCTGTCGCATTAAATAAGGGCAAAAAAGTAAGTCAACAGATTCTCAGAACTGCATACAAATCTCAGCAACTGGCATTAAATCCTGAAAAAGAGATAGTCGATTTAGCAAAAGGAGAATTGATATTTATCCCAATCGAAGTGTTAGACAAAAGCGGAGTTCGATGCCCGAATGCCACTAATAATATACATATTTTAGTCGAAGGTGCAGGTGAATTGATTGGAATTGATTCTGGTAATCAATTCAGCCACGAACTATACAAAATTGATAATCGGGATGCTTATGAAGGTCGGATATTAGTAACAATTAAACCTACAAAAGCCGGTAGTGTAACTGTGAAAGCAATTTCAGATAATCTTATAACCGGTGTAAAAACAATAACGGTCATTAATTAGAGCTTTGTGAAGAACTATTTTGTTATTAAGAGTTCATTGTACTCGATGTTTTACTAATAATGAAAAACTTAGAACTATTAAATAAATTTACAAGTTAAGTAATGGATCATTTATATTTTAACAAAATGAAAAAAAAGATTGGAATTAGATTTCTGATAATATTATTATTTTCTTTAGGAGTTACAACAGCCCCTATTCGAGCTAAATCGAAACAAAATACTTTTACTCAGATAGAATCTGGTTTTAATACAATTCCAGACAGCATACAAACAAGCGTATATTGGTATTGGATTTCTGATAACATCTCTGAACAAGGTGTCGTCAACGATCTTTATGCAATGAAAAAGGCTGGAATAAACAGAGCGTTTATTGGTAATATCGGTTTAGCCAAAATACCTTATGGTAAAGTGAAAATGCTTAGTGAAGAATGGTGGAAAATTTTGCACACTGCTCTCAAAACAGCTACAAAACTCAACATAGAAATTGGAATATTCAATTCTCCTGGTTGGAGTCAATCAGGAGGTCCCTGGATTAAGTCGGAGAATGCCATGCGCTATCTTATTTCTGGTCAAACTCGGGTGAAAGGACCGTCGAAATTCTCAGCAAAATTGGAAAAACCGACTCCTCTTTTTCAGGATGTAAAAGTGATTGCTTATCCTGCTCCCAAAGATGATCAATTGGTACTGAATGAAAAAAATGGGACAATCGGTTCATCACCAAAAGTTGAAGGGATTTCAGCGCTTTTTGACGGAAATAAGAAAACCGGAATCAATATTCAAGAAGGAGATGAATTGACCATTACCTTCCAGGCAAAAAAATCATTTACAGCTCGTAGTCTTATTATTCAACCCTTGGAAGTTCCGATAAACGTAACTGCAATTTTACAAACGAAAACAGCTAATGGAGAATATGTTGTAGTAAAAGAATTTGAAATAATGCGTGTCAGAGAGGATTTGAATGTGGGTTTTTATCCATACGCTCCTGTTGTCGTTTCGTTTCCGGAAACAACAGCAACCAACTTTCGGCTTATTATAAAAAACACTCATCAGACTGCTTGGTATGCATCCCCCCAAAAATCTCAAACCGGATTGGCGGAACTCATTCTTTCTGCATCTCCGGGTGTTGAAAACTACGCTGAAAAAACATTTGCTAAAATGTTTCCTTCGCCATTACCCTCCTGGAAAGAATACCAATGGTCTCCACAGCGTGAAGTGGAAGATAAAGCAACAATGATTGATGGATCAAAAGTGATAGACATAAGCAAAAAACTGATGCCCGATGGCACACTCAATTGGGATGTACCAGCCGGCAATTGGATTATTCTTCGGACCGGTATGACCCCTACCGGCACAAAAAATGGGCCTGCTTCCCCTGAAGCCACTGGATATGAAGTGGACAAGATGAGTAAAGCACACGTTGAGGACCATTTCTATGGTCATATGGGCGAAGTTCTTAAACGAATCCCGGAAGCGGATAGAAAATGCTTCAAGGTGGTTGTGCAGGATAGTTATGAACAAGGTGGGCAAAATTTTACTGATGGATTCTTAGATGAGTTTAAGCAGAAATACGGATATGATGCTACACCATTCCTTCCTGTTTATCAGGGATTGGTAGTAAACAGTCAGTCCGAGTCCGATCGTTTTCTATGGGATATGCGCCGAATGGTTGCAGATAAAGTGGCTTATGATTATGTTGGTGGCCTTAGAGATATTAGTCACAAATATGGATTAAGCACATGGCTGGAATGTTATGGCCATTGGGGATTCCCGGGTGAATTCCTCATGTATGGTGGTCAGTCCGATGAAATTAGTGGCGAATTCTGGAGCGAAGGCGAATTGGGAAATATCGAATGCCGTGCAGCAACTTCTTGTGGCCATATTTATGGTAAAAACAAAATATCAGCAGAATCCAATACCTGCGGGGGTGCTGCCTTTAGTCGCGGTCCGGTTAATCTGAAACAACGATGCGATCGTTTCTTTGCAGAAGGAATAAACAATACCCTGCTTCATGTATACATCAGTCAACCATATGAAGATAAAAATCCTGGTTTAAATGCGCCTTTTGGGAATGAATTTAACCGGAAAAATACATGGTTTTCCCAAATGGATG
>JAQIBQ010000446.1 GCA_027859005.1 Prolixibacteraceae bacterium
AATCCATTCTTTGTGGAGTTCAAGAACGTGGTCGAATGATTCTTATATAAGTATCCCTAATTATTCACGCTTACAATCAGAATACAATGTAATTTCAGGATTGAGCAAAGACAGTAAGAATAGAGTTACTGTTGCTACATTTGATGATTTTGAAAGTAAATATACTCAAGTTGATATAAAACAACTACAAGATTCATTGGTCTTCTCATTCAATTTTTTTAATAAAACAGCTCCAGACGCTGAGATATTAGAATACAAAGCACAAATTTTAGTTGATTTGTCAAACAAACAATTTTCAAATAGTGTTAGAAATACTGCACAATGGCGTTTAGACCAAGAAAAGAAAAATGCTGTAACCAAAGTTGATTTATCTTTAAAGCCTGTTTATTCTCTCTGGTATCCTATGGACCGAAATATACCATTGGAAAACATAACTCATTATTTCGATTCAATTTCATCTATGGGATTTAAATCAATTTTGTTCGATGATGGATGGCAGAATGTTGTTCGATTCGAAGTTGATGAAACTGGAAAATGGGATCCTTCAAAGATAACTGTGGTTAAGGAGTTTATGGATAAAGCTCGTGAATCAGATATGAAGGTTGCTTTATGGTATTCGCATCCAATTGTTGGTTCGCATGACTATATTTTCAAGAAATTTGAAGGTAAATATTTACAATACAGAACCTCTAGTCAGCCAACGCTTGATATACGTTATCCAGAGGTTAGAGAATATATTACATCTACGTACAATGATATTGTAACTGAATGGGGAATAGATGGACTATGGTTTGATTTTTTGAACGGATACTATCCCAGTGAACAAATTATTGTAACCGATGATAATGGTCGTGATTTTGTTTCAGTAAGAAAATCCTTAGATTCATTACGTGCTTTAATGGAGTACGAAATTGTATATAATAATCCCGATTTATCAATTAATCAGAGTTATCCTGCGGTAGGTCCACTACATACCTCAAATACAAAAACAATTAATGGATTTTTAGGTACTACTGTTTTGAGTCAAGTAAGAGAAAAGTTGGTTAACAATCGTTTATTGTATGGAGAGTATTCCCCGTTTATGGAAGTAATGGGAATACATCCGCGTGATCCAGAAGTAGATATTGCCAAAAAATTTCAAGCCATACTTTATGGCTCACCTTATATTTCATATTTCTCGTATACTTTACCTGAAGGTGTTCGTGAAACGCTCAGTTTTTGGATAAAATACTGGAAACAGAATTCTGAATACTTATTAGAAGCAGATTTTAAAGCATATAATCCTGTTCAGAGGTATACTGTGTTGAAAGCTGGTAATGAAACAAAACAAATTCTTTGTTTTTATGATAGAACAGAACCTTTTGATTTTGGTTATTTCAATTTTGAGCAAGCCGATGTAATTAATTCTTCTTCTTATCCTTTTGTTTCACTAAAAGGAAAGCCAACCGGTAAAGTCGATTACATTATTTACAATTATAAAGGTGTTTATCAGAACAGAGGAACGTTGAAATTTAAAAGAGAAATTGCTACGCTTGAATTGCCAATTGCAGGCTACGCTAGGTTGTTTGTGAAATAATTCAAAACCAACCCAATGTATGGATTCAAATTTTTTATAGCTCTAATTATAGTTTCTTCTTTTTTAGGCAGAACTTCTGTAAAAGCTAATTCAAGGCAAAACTCTAAGAAATCGAAAAAGCTTTTCGATGTAGCACTTCAATACTATAACTCAAGTAATTATATTGAGGCTGAAAAATATTCAATTAGTTCGATTAATGCCGATACTCTTAATATTCAGTCCTATTTATTATTATCTGACATTTCTGATGAAATACGTAAAACATCACAGCGAGTTTGGGCTCTAGAAAAGGTTTTTATGATCGATTCTCTTAGCTTTCCTCTGGTGCATAAATTTTTGGCATCGTTGTATTTTAACGAAGGCAGTTATAGTAAATCACTTAAAAAATGGCTCAGTTATCAGGGATTTAATGTGCATAAAGATTCAATATTAATAGTACAAAAAATTGAGGAATGTGAAAAAGCTGTTAATTTGAAAATGAATCCATATCCCATTCAAATTGAACATTTATCATCAAAAATAAATACTTCTGAAAATGAGTATTGGCCATTAATTACGGCTGATGATTCAACGTTGTTTTTCACAAGGTTAATCCGAGAAAGGGATGCATTTGCATTCGAGAGATTATTTTTTTCGGATAAAACAGAAGAAGATTGGGAACATGCAAAACAATTAATTTTAAATAATTCCGAAGAAATCAATATTGGTACAATTTCGTTAACTGCAAATGGGAATATGCTTTTTTACACAGCATGCGGTCGTTCAGATGGTATGGGAAGTTGCGATATTTATTATATGAAAAAGGAAAATGGTTTTTGGCAACGTCCTACCAATGCTGGAGCTATATTGAATAGCCGCTATTGGGAGGCTCAACCTTCTATTTCTGCGAGTGGCGAGGTATTGTATTTTTCGAGTAACCGTACTGGTGGTTTTGGTAAGAAAGATATATGGATGAGTAGGGTTAGTATCACAAGTGAAAACCGACTAAATTTTAGTCAAGCTATTAATTTAGGAGCTACTATTAATAGCTCAGGAAGTGATTATTCTCCATTTATTCATGCCGATGATAGAACACTCTATTTTGCTTCAGATGGTAGATTCGGATTAGGTAACAGCGATTTGTATTTCTCTCAGCTTAATGATTCTATTTGGTCAAATGCTATAAATATGGGCTCCCCAATTAACAGCCGGTATTCAGATGATGGACTTGTGGTTTCGCCTACAGCTTTAACTGTAGTGTTTTCTTCTAACCGAGAAGAATCAATTAATCAATCTAAAGATATTTATAAGGCTGAATTACCCAATGAATTTCTTCCTGACAAAGTGGGGTATATGAAAGGAAAGGTTTTTGATAAAATGACAACAAAACCTTTATCTGTAGATTTAAAATTAATCAATTTAACAAACAATTCAAGTTATGTAATTCAATCTGATATTGAAAACGGATACATTACAATTTTAAAGGCCAATCAAACTTATGCATTATCGGTAGCTAAAAAAGGGTATTTATTCTATTCAGAACATATTAACTATAGTGAGTTGGGACGATTTAATAGTGCACTCCAAAAACATATTTATTTGGCACCTATAGTTGTAAATGCGTCCATGGTTTTGAAAAATATATTTTTTGATTCCGATTCTTATCAACTTAAAAGCGTTTCGTTTGCAGAATTGGATCAGCTTATTAAATTTATGAAGATTAATCAGAATGTTATCATAGAATTAGCTGGCCATACTGATAATATAGGAACTGCTGACTATAATTTAAATTTGTCGGAAAAAAGGGCAGAAACAATTCGTCAATATCTAAGTAAAAGTATTCCCAATTCAAGGATAAGTACCATTGGATACGGAGACACTAAACCGATTGAAAGCAATGAAAACGAAAAGGGGAGAAGTAAGAATCGACGTACAGAATTAAGAATTGTTGGCAATTAAATCTTGAATTACAATCGAAGCAATATGGCAACCAAATGCTGGGGGCATGTAAGATATGGTTCCAACTGTAGATTTCTTATTGATACCCTCTTCTATCCGAACAGCTTCCTTGTTAATGTCTTCGGGCGAAAACACAACTGTAAAACCTTTTTTTATACCTAGTTTACCTAACTTTTTTCGAAGCATTCTAGCCAATTTGCAATTGTACGACTTCGAAATATCTGACGACTTAATTAATTCTGGGTTCATTTTTCCTCCAGCTCCCATTGAGCTAACCAACTTCAATCCTCGTTGTAATGAATGGTAAATAAGAAATACTTTTGGTGTGAGTGTATCTATACAATCAACTACATAATCATAGTCGTTTTGCAGGAGCTCAATAACTCTCTCGCCTTTAATATATTCATTGATTAGGATGAGTTCTATTCTAGGATTGATGTCTTTAAAGCGTTCAGCCAAAACTTCGGCTTTATCTTTGCCAATGTTGCTTATTGTTCCAGGTAATTGTCTGTTCAAATTGCTAA
>JAQIBQ010000460.1 GCA_027859005.1 Prolixibacteraceae bacterium
TGGCGCGATGTAGGTTTGGTTCCACAAGCTAGCATGAAAGATTTGTGGGAAAACTATCATCATCATGTTGAAAATTTCTACGATTATATAAAAATTAACAAAGAATTGCGCGATCTCGACTTGAAGAAAAACCAGGAAGAGAAAATTGGTTTATGCGAAAAAGCTGAAGAATTGTTATTGGAACCATCTGTCATAAAGGCTTTTAATACGCTACAGAAATTGCATGATACTTGGCGCGAAGTGGGTCCTGTACCACGCGATAAGAAAGATGAATTATGGGCGCGTTTTAAGGATGCTACCACTAAAATAAATAAGAAGCACCAAGAGTTTTTCGAAAATCGTAAAAAATCGCAAAAGAAAAACCTTGAAGCAAAAACAGCACTTTGTGAAAAAGTAGAAGAAATATTGGCTATTGAATTAAGTTCTCATAAAGACTGGGAAAATAGATCAACAGAATTAGTTGAATTGCAGAAATATTGGAGAACGATTGGTTTTACACCAAAAAAAGAAAACAATGCCATTTATGAAGCTGTCAGAAATGTTTGTGATAATTTCTTCGATAAGAAACGAGAATTCTATTCAAAACATAAAGAACTTCAGTCGAATAACTTGCAAATGAAAATCGATTTGTGTGTTCAGGCAGAAGCTTTAAAAGAAAGTACTGATTGGAAAAAAACAACTAACGAATACATTTCGATTCAAAAGAAGTGGAAAGAAATTGGACCAATTCCGCGTAAACATTCCGATTCAATTTGGAAGCGTTTCCGTTCAGCTTGCGATTTCTTCTTTGAAAGTAAATCAAAATTTTTCAATACAAAAGATGAAACCCAGGTTGAGAATTTGAAATTGAAGAATGATTTAATATTAGAAGTTGAAGAATTTAAACCCTCAGGAAATGACGAAAGTGATTTTGAAAAACTAAGAAATTTCCAAAGTCGTTGGACAGAGGTCGGACATGTACCAATTGCTGATAAGAATGATGTACAAAAACGTTTCCGAGATGCTATTAATATTCAATTCGATAAATTTAGCATCGAAGATCGTGAGCGTAACTTAATGAAGTTTAAGAGTAAAATGTCTGATTGGAAAACTTCATCACGAGGACATAATAAAATGTATGCCGAACGTGACAAATACGTTTATAAATTGAAACAACTCGAAAGCGATTTGATAACCTTGCAAAACAATATTGGTTTCTTTGCGAACTCAAAAGGTGCAGAGTCATTAATAAAAGATGTTGAGCAAAAGATAAAGAACAACGAAGAACAAATAGAATATTTGAAAGAAAAGATTCGAGTTATCGACGATGTAGAATATAACGAACAGTAACATATAGTAACGGTCTGAGAAAGTTCAGACCGTTTTTGTTTTTGGCGATTTGATGTATAGAATCATTCATTTTATCATTATCTTTGCCGTTTCATTTTTGAACCATTTTAAAATTTAGCAGTTTGTCAACGAAGTATATTTTTGTAACAGGTGGTGTAACTTCTTCTCTTGGAAAAGGGATTCTAATTGCATCATTAGCTAAGCTATTACAGGCTAGGGGATATAAAGTTACTATCCAGAAATTAGATCCGTATATAAATGTAGATCCAGGTACACTCAATCCATACGAACATGGTGAATGTTATGTAACCGACGATGGTGCCGAAACTGACCTTGATTTGGGGCATTATGAACGTTTCTTGAACAAGCCTACTTCACAGGCAAATAATGTTACCACAGGTAGAATATATCAATCGGTCATAAATAAAGAGCGCAGGGGCGATTATTTAGGGAAAACAGTTCAGATAATTCCTCACATTACCGACGAAATAAAACGAAATATAAAACTGCTTGGCAATAAAGGTAAATACGATTTTGTATTAACTGAAATTGGAGGAACGGTTGGCGATATGGAATCGTTACCCTACATTGAGGCAGTACGTCAGTTGAAATGGGAGCTTGGCAAATCGGCTATGGTAATCCATTTAACGTTGGTACCATTTTTGAAAGCTTCTGGTGAGTTAAAAACAAAACCAACTCAACATTCAGTTAAAGCTTTACTAGAAAATGGAGTTCAACCCGATATTTTAGTACTGAGAACCGAGCACGATTTAGGTGAAGGTATTCGTAAAAAAGTGGCTTTGTTTTGTAATGTTGATCCCGATGCTGTTGTTCAGTCTATCGATGTACCTACAATATATGAAGTGCCTCTCAAAATGAGAGAAGAGAAACTGGACTACATTGTATTGAAGAAGTTTGAAATGACAATGGGGAAAGAACCTTCGCTCGATGCGTGGAATTCTTTCTTAACGAAGCATAAAATTCCTGAACATGAAGTAGTAATTGGGCTTATTGGAAAATATGTTGAATTACCCGATGCTTATAAGTCTATTACCGAATCATTTATTCATGCTGGTGCTACAAACCAATGCAAAGTTGAATTGAAATTCATTCATTCCGAAGAAGTAAATCGCAGAAATGCTGCTGAGATATTGGCTGGTTTAGATGGTATTTTAGTTGCTCCAGGTTTTGGACATCGTGGTATTAAAGGTAAAATTGAAGCTACAAAGTTTGCTCGTGAAAATAATATCCCATTTTTAGGTATCTGTTTGGGAATGCAAGTAGCAGTGATTGAGTTTGCCCGTAATGTGTTGAACATGAAAGGTGCCGATTCAACTGAAATGAATGAAGTCACAAAATTTCCAGTTATCGATTTGATGGAAGAACAAAAAGGCATTACAAATATGGGCGGTACAATGCGTTTGGGTTCATTTGCTTGTGAGGTAAAAGTTGATAGTAAATTATTCGATGCTTACCAAAAAGATTTGATTTATGAACGTCACCGTCATCGATATGAATTCAACGATAAATATTTAAAGGATTTTGAAAGTAATGGATTAAAAGCAGTAGGAACAAATCCTGATACTGGCTTAGTTGAGGCTTTACAGCTCGATAATCACCAGTGGTTTGTTGGCGTTCAGTATCACCCAGAGTATAGCAGTACTGTTCTTAGCCCAAGTCCTTTGTTTGTTGAGTTTGTGAAAGCCTGCATTCCTAAAACTAAATTGTAATAAATTAAAGAAAAGTATACTTATATTTTTATAACAATTTCTTAAACTATTTTTTAAGAAAAAAATAAACTTGAATGGACAAGAATACAACAATAGGTTTGGTTATGATATTTGGAGTGCTGGTATTGTTCAGCTATCTAAATAAGCCATCCAAAGAAGAACTAGAAATAGCCAGGCTAAAGCGCGATTCTGTTGCATTGGTTCAGCAGGAAATGGCACGTGAATTGGAACTGAGTCAAAAGTCCGAAACAGCTTCCTTTTCTGAAGAATCAAATGTTATCGATAAAAATGTAGTTGCTGAAGAGATGAAAAATCTTTACGGTGACTTCAGTATTTCAGGAGAAGGAAATGAAGAATTTATTGAAATCGAAAATAACCTACTTCGTTTAACGGTATCGACAAAAGGTGGTGGAGTACATTCTGTCGAATTATTAAACTACAAGCGACACGATTCTACTGATTTGTTTCTTATCGAAGGAGGAAAATCAACACACAACAT
>JAQIBQ010000489.1 GCA_027859005.1 Prolixibacteraceae bacterium
ATAAAAACCAGATTATTAAACCCAAAAATCTCGAATTATGACACTTATAAAATCAATCTCAGGAATACGTGGCACCATTGGTGGCAAAGCAGGCGAAGGTCTTTCTCCTTTGGATGTAGTAAAATTCAGTTCAGCCTACGCAAATTTCATTCAAAACAAATCTGGAAAACAAAACATAAAAATTGTAGTAGGTCGCGATGCTCGCATTTCGGGTGAAATGGTTTCATCGCTGGTAATTTCATCGCTTGTTGCCATGGGCTGCGATGTGGTAAATATAGGATTAGCCTCAACACCTACTACCGAAATTGCTGTGCCTAAAGAATCAGCCGATGGTGGTATAATATTAACTGCCAGCCACAATCCCAAACAATGGAATGCACTTAAACTACTCAACGAAAAAGGTGAATTTTTAAATGGTGCCGAAGGTGCTGAAATTTTAAAAAGAGCTGAAGAAGAGAGTTTCATTTTTGCTGAGGTTGATAACCTAGGAACTGTTTCCGAAAAAGATTACAACGAATTCCATATTAACGAAGTACTTGCACTTGACTTGGTGGATGTTGAAAAAATAAAAGCAGCCAACTTCAAAGTAGCTGTCGATGCTGTTAATTCAGTTGGCGGAATTGTTGTTCCTCAACTGTTGAAGGCAATAGGTATTGAAAACATAGTTGAAATAAACTGCGAACCCACGGGAGAATTTGCACATACCCCAGAACCCATTACAGAAAATTTAATTGAAGTAGCTGCGAAAGTTAAAAAAGAAAAGGTCGATGTTTGTTTTGTGGTTGATCCCGATGTTGATCGTTTGGTAATTTTGAACGAAGACGGTACCATGTTTAACGAAGAATACACCTTGGTTGCTGTTTCTGATTATGTGCTTTCGAAAACTCCGGGTAACACGGTTTCCAATTTATCATCAACCCGTGCTTTGCGCGATGTTACTGAAAAACACGGTCAAAGCTATCAGGCTGCTGCTGTTGGTGAAGTGAATGTGGTTGAAAAAATGAAAGCTACCAACGCAGTTATTGGAGGCGAAGGCAACGGAGGGGTAATTTATCCGGCATCGCATTATGGGCGTGATTCGTTAGTTGGCATTGCTTTATTTTTGACTTTATTGGCCGAGAAACAAATGAAGTGTTCTGAACTCAGAGCGACTTATCCCAACTATTTCATGTCGAAAAACAAAATTGAATTAACACCCGAAATTGATGTTGATGGGATTTTAGTTCAAATGAAAGAAAAATATTCAAACGAAGATGTGAATGACATTGATGGCGTAAAAATTGATTTTGCTGAAAGTTGGGTTCACCTTCGTAAATCGAATACCGAACCTATTATTCGAATTTATTCAGAAGCTCAATCAAAGGATGAAGCAGATGGTCTGGCTAAAGCTATTATTGCCGATATTAAAGCATTAATTTAGTCTTCGCAAAGAACGCAAAACCCAAACGCAAAACCCAAACGCAAAAAACGCCAAGTGATGACCGAGAATGATATTTCATATAAAGTTATTGGTGCTGCAATTGAAATTCATAAAACTATTGGCCCTGGCTTATTAGAATCAGCTTATGAAAATGCATTAGCCTACGATCTTAAAGAATTGGGTTTTGATGTAACACAACAGGTTGCGATGCCATTTATATACAAAGGGGTAAAACAAGATGTTGGTTATAGAATAGATTTATTAGTGAATAATAAGGTAATTCTTGAATTAAAGGCTGTTGAACAACTTGCTCCTGTTCATTTTTCACAGCTTCTAACATATTTGAAATTATCAGACCTAAGGCTAGGGTTACTAATAAACTTCAATTCAAAAACACTGAAAAATAACATTCACCGTGTTGTAAATAATTTATAAATTTCGCGTCTTTAGCGATGAACTTTGCGCTCTTTGCGTGGAAATTTGATACTATGAACATCTCAGAAATAAATCAATTTTGTCAAAACTCAATGGTTAGCCATTTGGGTATTGAGTTTTTAGAGTGCACCGAAACCATGGTAGTGGCTAGCATGCCTGTAAATTCAAATACACATCAGCCTTTAGGTTACCTGCACGGTGGTGCTTCTTTGGCATTGGCCGAAACAGTTGGAAGTGCTGGGTCGTTGTTTAATTTGGACACCGAAAAATATCTTGCCTTTGGTATGAGCGTTACTGGAAATCATGTGGCATCGATTCAAGAAGGAAAGGTAATCGCAACTGCAACAATTGTCCATAAAGGCAGAACTTCGCATGTGTGGGATGTTGAAATTAAGGACGAAGCAGGTAAACTAATTTCGGTTGCTCGTGTTACCAATGCGATAGTGGAGAAAAAATAAGGGAAATGAATTTCATTCAAGCAATTCAATATTGTATCGAAAATAATTTGGTTTTTGTAGCTTACCAGTTGCCAAATTCCGATGCTGTGCGTTTGGTGGTTCAGAAAAACCCAGATCCAGTTCAAGTAGATATTAACTCTAAATTATTTGAAAAAGAGGGGTTTTTGGTTTCTCCTTTTATCGAAAACGAAAAAAATCATAGTTACTTAATTCAACCTGACCTCAATTACATAAGCAACGATTATGTAAACTTCGACGACTTGCTTTCGATTGAAAAAATTCCTCATTCCGATGCCGAATTTTCGAATGGTAGCATTAGTAAAAAAGAATTCGTTTTCCAGGTAGACGAGATTAGAAATGCGATAAAAAACGGTCTGTTTGAAAAAGCTGTAATCTCTCGAATTAAAGTGGTTGACCGTAACTACCGTTCGAAATTGACAGATATTTTTCAGTTGCTTAGTTCGTCGTACACCAATGCATTCATTTACCTTTTTAACATTGAAGGTCAACTTTGGATGGGTGCGACTCCTGAACCACTCATTTGCTCGCATAAAAATGAATTAGGAACGGTCTCGTTGGCGGGAACTCGGGAGTACAATGCAGAAAACCTGAACCTACACAATTGGAGTAGCAAAGAATTGGTAGAGCAAGAAATGGTAACTCGGTTCATTGAAAAAACCCTATCGAAATTAGATATTGACTACCTACAAAAAGATGGCCCTTATACCAAAAAAGCAGGTAATTTGGTTCACTTAAGAACTGATTTTACTTTGGATTTTCACAAAGTAAACGGACAATTGGGTAGCTTGGTGAAAGCTATACATCCCACTTCGGCAGTTTGTGGTCTTCCTAAAAAAGAAGCCATGGGTTTTATTATTGAACACGAAAATCACAATCGAAGTTATTATTCAGGATTTCTTGGCCCCATCAATATCGATGAGCGCATACTGCTGTTTGTAAACCTTAGATGTATGCAGGTATTGTGCGACCGCCTTGTACTTCATATTGGTGCAGGTATTACCAGCGATTCGAATCCCGAAGACGAATGGGCCGAAACCGAAATTAAAGCCGATACGCTACTATCCATCATTCATAAGGTATAAATTTAATTATTGGACAGTAGTTTTTAAAATTACATTTTCACAGAATAGCTCAACGCTTTTTAATGACCATTGACTACTGACAAATTTCTATAAAATCCTTTCTATTTTCATTATCTTGCCACTTCTATGCTACATCATTTGCAACACATTGTCGATTTGGTTGAAATATGCCGTTTGAAAGGAATTCAACAGGTCGTTGTTTCTCCAGGATCTCGAAATGCACCACTTATTAAACTGTTTTCATCTAATCCTTTTTTCAAATTACACAGTATTGTTGATGAACGCTCGGCAGCATTTTATGGTTTAGGGATCTCATTGTCCTCTCGAAAACCCGTTGCCTTACTTTGTACTTCGGGTACTGCTGTACTAAATTATGCTCCTGCACTTGCAGAGGCCTATTATCAGCACATACCGTTAATTGCAATCACTGCCGATCGGCCCGAAGAATTGATTGACCAACAAGACAATCAAACTATTCGACAGGTCAATGTTTATTCCAATTATATCAGAAAGAGCATTCATTTGCATCAAACTCTAAAAGGTGAACTTGAGTTGAGAGCCCAACATTCTAGCATCAACAAAATAATTAATAAATCGATTACGGGAATTCAGGGACCAGTTCATATCAACGTTCCTATTTCGGAACCTTTGTATGCTGAAATGCCACCATGTTCATCAAACATTCAAATTTCCGATCATGTAAATCCAGCTACAAGCTCAATTACTGAATTAAATAACAATTGGGCTAATTGCTCCAAGAGACTTATTATTTGTGGAGAAGGACAACATAACAACACATTAAATAAACAATTAAATGCTATCGCTGATGATGGGAATGCAATCGTTTTAGCCGAACCAATTTCAAACATTACAGGGAAAAATATTCTTTCAGAAGTTGATCGTTTAATGATGCTTATTGAATCCGAAG
>JAQIBQ010000504.1 GCA_027859005.1 Prolixibacteraceae bacterium
GTTAGCATCAACTCCTTTAAAACTATTTTTTAATTCGAAATATTCACGCTAATTCTTCGATCATATTCGAAATATTCACGCTAATTTTTCGATTGTATTCGAAATATTCACGCTAATTATTCGACTAATATTTATTAATACTTGATTTTCAGTACGTTTTTAGATATATTTGCTTCGTAAAAAACAAGTACAAATGAAGCATAAGCGTACAGCACTCAAAAACATCGAGAAATCGCTACTAAATGACAAAAAAATAGTAGTGCTTTTTGGTGCTCGTCAAACGGGGAAAACAACTCTTTCGAATACTTTATTGGATTCGATTAAAGGAAAAACCCTTCGCATAAATGCCGATGAAAATAAATATATTGATCTATTGTCGTCTCGCGATTATTCAAAAATTAAATTATTAATAGAAGGATACGATACGCTATTTATTGACGAAGCCCAACGCATTCCGGACTTAGGTATTAACTTGAAAATTATCTATGAGAATATGCCTGAACTTAAAATACTAGTTACAGGTTCGTCGTCGTTCGATATTGCCAATACTATAAACGAGCCACTTACCGGAAGAACATCGAGCTATAAGTTATTTCCTATTTCATTGCAAGAGTTGCGAGAAACAAACAATGTATTTGATATTCAAAACAAAATTGAAGAATACCTAATTTATGGACTTTATCCTGGGCTTCTTAATTATGGGAGTATAATTGAGAAGGAAAAATACTTACTAGAGTTAAGCAATTCATATTTATACAAGGATGTTTTAGAATTATCCAATATTCGTAATTCATCGAAGATAAAGAACCTGCTTAAGTTACTTGCATTTCAAATTGGCTCTGAAGTGTCGATCAACGAATTGGCACAAAACTTAAACATGAGCCAAGAAACGGTTAATAGTTACATTGATTTACTTGAGAAATCGTTTATTGTTTTTCGACTAAACGGGTTTAGTAGAAACCTTCGGAAAGAAATAAGTAAACGTGATAAGATTTTGTTTTGGGACTTAGGTGTTCGCAATAGTATAATTAACAATTTTGCTCCCTTGAATATGCGAATGGACACAGGAGTATTATGGGAAAATTTTATAATTGCAGAACGTCTCAAATTTCTTTCGAACAACAGCCAAAATATTAAACCCTATTTTTGGAGAACGTATACAGGAGCAGAAGTTGATTTTATTGAAGAGCAAAACGGTATTCTTACTGCTATTGAAATAAAGTATAAAAAGCCTAGGAATAAAGCCCCTCAAACCTGGATCGATAATTATGGTAATAACTTTAGATGTATTACTACCGAAAACTTTTGGGAATATGTAATGTAACTTACGCCTTTATTGAATAACACATCGAATAAATCACTGTTGTCCGAGTAAAATTAAGTTTAAATATTTTTGCAAGATTCATCACTATAAATGACTGATTATCACATTGGGCTAAAGCCCATTCTTCAAAGAGATATAAATTACCCCGACATTAATGTAGGGGCTATTGAAATCACACCAATAAAGAGCTTTAGCCAAATATTATTTTTTAAATCGGACACTAGTGGTAATAATAATCTTTTGGCAATTGCTGTGGCAGGGATTGAAGCGGCATCCTTTTGCGAATGAAATGGAGCAAAAGATACAGCGAAAAGCCCGATGCCGTGTGTTGGCTTATGGGAAGAACAGGCAGCCACCCAAAATAGATAAGAACAAAGTTGAATGAAGCTCCCCGCTGCAAGCAGACGGGGTATCTGCCATGGAATAACTGTTTTATCGCCCCAAGGGGTGGGGAATATGACCCATGAGATCCCTCGACTTCGCTCGGGATTAGTTCGACTACATAATTTCAGTTCACTTCGTTTCTGAATTTATAGTCTCACTGATTTAAAGGATTTTGTTAGCTTTGCTATCGGAAAAAGAGTACAATAATTAAATAGAAATAGAATGGAAAAAGTATCGATAGGAATTGACATTGGAGGAACCAATACTATTTTTGGTATTGTGAACAGCAAAGGAGATGTGCTTGCAAATGGTCACATTCCCTCACCAAAAGAGAACGACGCAAAAAAATATGTTACGGATTTAGCCAATGCAATTAAGGCATTGATAAAAAAATCGGAACAGTATGAATACCTCGGAATTGGTATTGGTGCACCCAATGCAAATTTCTATAAGGGAACTATTGAGCATGCAACCAATTTACCTTTTAAAGGAATTGTGCCTTTTGTTGAAATGATGAAAGAACAGTTTCCTGATATGGGTAAAATTGCCATGACGAATGATGCAAATGCAGCTGCACTTGGCGAAATGATTTATGGTGGCGCTAAGGGTATGAAAAACTTTGTGATGGTTACTTTGGGAACTGGATTAGGAAGTGGTATTGTGGTAAATGGTGACTTACTATACGGACACGATGGCTTTGCTGGTGAATTGGGACACATTGTTGTTTCGCCCGAAGGACGTGAATGTGGTTGTGGTCATTTTGGCCACTTAGAAACCTATTGCTCAGCTACCGGCATTGTGCGTACAGCCAATGAATTAATTGCACATCATAACGCAACGGAGTGTTTAATGGCTAATAAATCGTACAACGAATTGACCTCGAAAGACGTTTACAATGCAGCCAGGAAAGGCGACATTATTGCTAAAAATGTTTTTGAGATTACTGGCGATATTTTGGGTCAAGCATTGGCCGATACCGTACACATTTTAAGTCCTGAAGCTATTTTCTTATTTGGTGGACCTGTAGCTGCAGGCGAACTACTTTTTAATCCTACCATTGAGTCGTTTGAAAATAGTTTGATGCCAGTTTTTAAAGGAAAAATAAAAATACTTCCATCGAAATTGCGCCTTGGCGATGCTGCTATTGTTGGAGCAAGTGCATTGGCCGTAAAATAAAATTATTTACAACGTATATAGGGTGCTGGCCCGAAAAGCCCA
>JAQIBQ010000546.1 GCA_027859005.1 Prolixibacteraceae bacterium
GCGAAGCAGGTGAAGGAGGCGGAGCCTATCTTCAGCTTAACGGAAGGCTTATGAATTGTTCGGTTCACAACAACGAAACAACAGGATATCGGGCCTACGGGGGTGGCGTGTCCGCTAGCGCTTCACAATTGATCAACTGCTTAATTTATAACAATAGCACAACAGGAAAATATGCCTATGGTGGAGGAATTTATGCTTTGTCAGAAACGCAGATAAATAACTGTACAATTGTAAAAAATCATACCGTTTCTGATTATTATTTAGGTGGAGGAATTTATGCCGATTCTTATCCTGAACCAGTTAATGTTTTAAATAGTAGTGTTTGGAGAAATACTTCGGGTGAAACTGCTGCTCAAATTATTGAAAACTATGATGCTGAAATTAACTTTTGTGGTGTTGAAGGTGGGCACGATGGAGAAGCAAACATCAGTCTTGAAATTGGAAACAACGGCAATAATGAAAATCTTAACTACGTCTGTTTTTTAAATCCTACAGGCAACAGTTTCAGTCTTCATGCGACTTCGGCTTGTATCGATGCCGGAAACTCAGCTGAAGTGAACTGGTCAACCGATTATGCTGGCAAGTCCCGAGTTTATGGAAATCAAGTAGATATGGGCGCATTTGAATACGACGGTAATTATACCGTAATGGATTCATACACCCAAACTGTTTGCAATGGCATCGAAACTCAAGTGGTTAAATTTGACCAAATTGTGTCGAGCTTTACCTGGGAATTAGTAACGGCTCCTGCGGGCATTACAGGCCAACTAACAAGCGGAAACGATTCAATTCCATCAATGATTCTGAGCTCAGCAAATACAACAATCGATACACTTGTCTATAGAATAACACCTTATTTTGGAAATGAAGCTTTAGGTACATTCAATTATTATTTCGAAATTCTTCCGGTTGTTGTAATTGAAAATGTGGTGGCAACGAAGCCTGAAAACGAGGAAATTATCAATAAAAGGCAAGTCGTATTTTCATGGGACGCAGCCGAAAACGCAGAGGAATATGAGTTGTATCTTTGGAAATCGGACGAAACGCCCAACGAAATCCCAATTGTTAGCACAGCCAATCTCTCATTTCGCTATTCCGAATTGGAAAACAACCAAACCTACAACTGGAAGGTGCTTGCATCAAATAATTGTAGCCAATCCACAAGTCCGGTTTATGAATTTAGCATCGAAATTATTTCCGAATTGAACTTTTCGAACAACGAAACTTGCTATTTGGGTGCATTGGTCGATGAACAAACAACTACCGTTGAATTCATTAATGGGATTGAACTTCAAGATGAAATAGCCTTTAATCTTATTGGTTATGATGCTGAGGCATTTAGTATTGAAAGAAGTTCAACATTTGATCCATTAGACGGAGGATCCTTAACAATAAGTTTTACCCCCACTGAATTTAAAGATTCTTTTCATGCCAGCTTAATTGCTACAGGTGGCAATCTTACCGATACCTTAATTCTGAAAGGCATCATCACCAACTATTATTTATTTAATGTCGACATCAATCTGGAAACCTTTAGCAGTGGTGAAAGCATTCCAATAACAGGAACATTGATAACCACCACAGGAAATCCTGTTGCTAACAAAGAAATTGACATCTACGTAATTGCCATGGACTACCGAAGAACGATTACGGTAGTAACTGAAGAGGATGGTTCGTTTACGGGAATTTTTACGCCGAATGTATCCGAAAGCGGTCAATATACTGTAGGAGCTTGTTTGTCTGGCAGTAGTGCAACAGAAGAAATGGATAGTTTTGACATTTTGGGTATGAGCCTTGTCAATATAAATCAGGTAAAATGGTTAACTCAATTGGGACAATCTTATTCTGGTGCTATCGAAATTAAAAATAAGAGTGCAGTTCCTTTAACAAACCTTAAGGTTGAACCCCTTCAACTGGCCAACGGTTGTGTGGTGAATTTTGAACCAATTGGTTTATTGGAAGGCAATGCAATTGGACAACTTTATTATCAGCTTGAAGGATCCATTCTTACTGTAGGAGATTATTACGAGGAATGTTCCTTTCAGGTTATCAGCGACGAAAATATCTTTCTTAATTTTTCAACGCTATTTTATTGTGAACCTTATTCTGGTGAGATCAATGTTTTACCCAAAACAATCAATGCTTTTATGTCGAAAGACAATCAGCGAACCATTTCTTTAACGGTTTATAATAGTGGCAATAATGCAACAGGTCCTATTACGGTTTCATTGCCCGATGTCGATTGGATGACTTTGGCGGGTAATGTTATTCTACCAAGCATAGCAGTCGGCGATTCTGTACAGGTTCCAATTTGGCTCTCGCCCAAGGAAGACACCCCAATTAATGTCCCTTTTACCGGAACTATTGTTGTAAACTGCGAAAGCGGTGCAAGTACTTCTATTCCATTTGTGATTGAAGCAACATCGGAATCAACCGGCGCGCTTTCGGTTGATGTGGTCGATGAATATTACTACAATACCGAAGCACATACACATTTATCGGGAGCCGAAGTAACAATTAAACATCCTTATTCGCAGGAGATAATTGCTATTGCCACTACAGGTGCTAACGGACTCGTTACATTCCCACTTATTCCTGAAGGAGATTATTTGCTAATTGTTCAGGCTGATAAACACAGCGAATACCAGGAATACATAACCATTGAACCTTCACAAACGCTCGATAAATTGGTGTTTATCCAATTTCAAGCCATAACATATACCTGGGATGTCATTCGCACTGAAATTGAAGATGAGTATACCTTCGATTTGATCATTGAATTCGAAACAAATGTTCCGGCACCTGTCGTTACGCTTGAGTTGAGTGAGCAGCTTCCAGAATTGGAAACAATTGGAAACAACGATGTGGTGAGTTTTTACCTGGTGGCTACCAACCATGGTTTAATATCGGCCAATGAATTTAAGGTATTTATGCCCGAAATTGAGGGCTACAGCTTAACACCTCTATTTGACTACATCGATTCTATTCCAGCCCATACTACTCAAATTATTCCTGCAACATTAACAAAAACTTCGAACCTAAAAAGTATACAAGCAGGAGGTTCGTGTACAAATATTGGAGCTAAATTCGAGTACGAATGTGGCGGCGGTAAGTCTGGTGGAGCTGGCACAAAACCCTTATGGAGCAGCAGCTGTGGTGGTGGTAGTGGCGACTTATTTACACCTTATGGTAGTGGTGGTGGTGGTGGTGGATCTTCTTCCGAGTTTGGTTCAGGAGGCGGAGGTTCATCAAGTTCGTCGCTTACAGGATGTAATCCCTGTATGAATTTAATGGGCGAAGCGATTAAAAATTGCACCCTTGATCTAATTAGTGAACTGACTAAAGTGGGCAAGGTGATAGCATACGCAAAATGCATTAAATCTTTTTGGGAATCAGGCGGTACGCTGGAGGGATATGCAAAGGCAGCAATAAGTTGTGCTCAAAATTTCATTCCCGGTTATCGGTGTATTACCAGCACACGTGATTATATGACTTGTGTGCAAGGAGCTGGGAGCAAGAGTGCTCCTGTTAATGGTTCCGCTTTATTGAAAAGCCTTAATTTAAACGACGACGAACTGGTTCTGCAAGCCTATGAAGATCACATCCAATTTTTGAATTTTGCGAATTACAGACTGAAATTAATTCAGGAATATACCGGAAATGAAAGTTTAAATGAGCGTGATGGCTTTGAAGATTTTTACAGTCGGATTAATTTCTCTTTTGTTCGGGAAGAACCCATTGAAGAAGCGGTGTTGGTAGATCTTACAGTTACTGATATTTCTTTAACCGAAATGGCGCAGGTTATTACGCGCTGGAACCGTACACTAAATGCCAGGAAAGAAGGTATTTATACACCGAATGCTACCTATCCCAATATTGTGGATCAAAGTGTTTTGGACATTTATGCTGATAGCTTAGGGCAGGTTGTTGACTATATGAACGAGCGGGGTTTTGAATCTCTCGAAGAAATGTACATTGCTTCAAATGAAGTGATTCAATGGGAAATAAACAAAAAACAAACGGGCGTTTGTGCCAGGGTAACCTTACTTATTTCACAAACGATGACCATGACCCGTGAAGCTTTTGAAGGCACTTTCACCATTAAAAACGGGAATGAGACCGAGCCAATAACAGACTTCCTGATGAACATTGAAATTAAAGATGAACAGGGCAATATTGCCAATGATTTGTTTCAGATCGACACACTGTCCCTGTCACAATTAACAGCAGTTGATGGATCAGGAATGGTGGATGCCAACGAAAGTGGAAGTGTTGTTTTTCAATTTATTCCCACAAAAGAAGCTGCACCTAATGCTGCTAAAGCCTATTTCTTAGGTGGAAGCTTCTCGTATACCGATCCGTTTACAGGCGAAACAATTGAGAACGAACTCTACCCGGTACAACTCATGGTTTCTCCTAGTCCCGATCTTCAGGTCGATTATTTCATGGAACGCGATATTTTTGGAGACGATGCCATGACCAAAGAACGTGTTGAACCCATTATCCCAGCAGCCTTGGGTGTAATGATCAACAATACAGGTGCAGGGGTTGCAAAAAATGTATTGCTCGAAACCGCGCAGCCTAAAATAATTGAAAATGAAAAAGGACTCTTAATTGATTTTAAGATTATAGGTTCGAGATTGAATGGCGAAGAAACGCAATTGGGTAGCGAAAAAATAGAGTTTGGGGACATCGATGCACATACCTCTTCAGTTGGTGTTTGGTGGATGACCAGTACCTTGTTAGGTCATTTCGTCGATTACGAATCGAGTTTAGTACACGAAAACAGTTATGGAAATCCAAACCTCAGTCTGGTAAGTCGATTAACATTGCACGAACTGATTCACAGTGTTGAAGGCTATGGAAACAAGGCCGATGGAATATCCGATTTTCTGGTAAACGATGTTTCCGACATTTACCATCTGCCCGATTCTCTTTATTTCTCCGACGGATCAAAAACAGGTGTCTATCCTGCGGATAGTATCAGCTACGACCATTTGCTTAGCAAAGGTGATTCAACAATTCAACTCAAAGTTGATCCATCACAGCGAGGTTGGAATTATGCACTTACTGATGATCCCGGAAATGGTGGTTTTGAGCTTACTCGAATCCTGCGCAATTCCGATCAACAAGAAATTCCATTGAGCAACATCTGGCTAACGCATTGTACTTTAACAACGGGTGCCGATCCTATTTATGAAAATAAAATTCATTTTCTCGATTCCTTTGCAATGGATATTGAGCAAACTTATACCCTCGTTTTTAAAGCACTTCCCAATCGTTTCGAAGTGGAATCGATCGATACCATACCGCTTGAATTTATAAAAGCTCCTTTAGAACGAGTAAGGGTTACGTTCACTGAACCCATTATTGAATCGACTTTTACCTACGAGGACATGGTGCTTACTTGTCAAGGCATAAATCGAATGGATTCAACGGTTACCGTTTCTAAAATAAATGATTCAAGTTATTTGGTCGATCTGTCTTCAGTAACCGAAGCAAGTGGATTTTTCACCTTCACGGTTAATACTTTAAATGTGATCGACACAAGTGGGATAAACGGTTATTATGGAAAAGAAGTTACCTGGGTACAGGTATTGGATGATGTCGTAGTACGAACCGATTCAGTAAGTCAAATTACAGCTAATTCTGCCATTTTAAATGGAACAACCTTTATTTATTTCAACGACGATAGTGTTTGGAATAAAGGATTTAAATGGCGCGAGCTACCAACAGGCGAATACAGTTTTTTGAATGTTTCGGGTGAATTTTTGCACCAACTAACAGAATTAGCACCTTCAACCGAATATGAATATTTTGCCTTTGTTGCTACCCCTGTCGATACTGTTTATGGCGAAGGAATATTATTCACAACACTAAGAGATACTTGGGTACCAGATTATACTTCTGAAGTAGCTATTCGATTGGCACCAAATCCCGCAAATGAATATGTGAAAGTGATAATTGATAACAACACAATGAACTTTGACCAAATCCAATTGCTCCGTTTAACGGGCGAGAATTTAGGAAACTATCCAATTAATGGACAAAGCACTCGAATTAATTTAGCAGATATTCCAACTGGAATATATCTGCTTTATGTTTCAAATTCGAACGGTCAAAAACAAGTACTTAAGCTAATTAAGCGAGAAATAGATTAAGTAAAACGAAAATTTCAGACTTGCACTATACTATTGTGAATTTTAAAATGGGAAAGCATTCTTTGTTTTCCCATTTTTTAAACCACACACCAGCATTTGTGTTATTAGATCAAATAGTTGGGTTCTCTGTACTCATATCTAATAATCTCATTACATAAAAATGGCAAAAGCAGCAGAATACATTAGGGGCAATCAGTACCTTTTTAATAATACAGTGATCGGATTGGAAGAAGTTGCCGAAGGAAAATTTCTTATTCAATTTGAAAAACAATTCGAGTTGAAAGCTGGTCATGTGGTGGCAGTGGCAGTCGATCAAAGTCACGACCCACGCATTTACAGTGTGTGCAGCGGCGAAAAGGATGAGTACATGCAAATTATTTTCGACCTTAAAGAAGATGGTTTATTAACTCCGCAATTATCAAAACTGAAAATTGGCGATTCCTTTTTCGTTTCGAAACCCTACGGCAGCTTTATGCCCGATACCGAAATGCCCATGTGGTGGATTGCCACAGGAACTGGCATTGCACCCTTTTATGCCATGATGCGTTCGGGCTATCGAGCAGAAAAACTACTACACGGTGGACGAGAAGCAGACTTATTTTATTTCGATCGCGAATTTAAATCAGCATTGAAAGAAAACTACATACGATGCAGCACAGGAAACGATGGGATGGGCGATTTCTTCGGACGCGTTACTTCTTATTTAGACAAAGAAGACCAATTGCCCAAACACAATAAATACTACCTTTGCGGCAGAGCACTGATGGTAGTCGAAGTTAGGGATTTACTTATCTCAAAGGGCATTCCGTACGAAAACATCATCTCTGAAATTTTCTTTTAAATTTCACTCTGATATAAAAAGGTGTCATCCCGACGAAAGGAGGGATCCCTCCTTTCGTCGGGATGACAAATAATTATGAACAAATCTACAATGAAACAAAAACTTTTTGGCTTAACACTTTCCGAATTAACCGCTTTAGTTTTGGAATTGGGTTTACCCAAATTCACAGCCAAACAAATTTGCGATTGGTTGTACAAAAAAGAAACTACATCAATTGAAGAAATGAGTAATCTTTCAAAAAAAGCTCGCGCTCTTTTGGCAGAGAAATACGATTTAGGTTTACTGGCTCCAATTAAAGTTCAAGAAAGCAAAGACGGCACTAAAAAATACCTCTTCCCTACCGATCATGGCAAGTACATCGAAACGGCCATGATTCCCGATAAACATCGGAAAACGGTTTGTGTTTCGTCGCAGGTGGGCTGTAAAATGGGATGCTTATTTTGTATGACAGGTAAACAGGGCTTTAACGGTCAGCTTACTGCCGGCGAAATTGTGAACCAAATTCGAATGATTGAAGAATTTGGATCGGTGACCAACATCGTTTACATGGGCATGGGTGAGCCTTTCGATAACCTCGACGAGGTTTTGAAAAGCACTCAAATCCTTACTTCTGAATGGGGTTATGGAATGAGTCCGCGCAGAGTAACTGTTTCATCCATTGGTATTGTACCTGCATTGAAAAGATTCTTAAGCGAAAGCGACTGCAACCTGGCCATCAGCGTGCATACCCCTTTCGATAAAGAGCGCACACAGTTGATGCCTGTTCAGATGGCTTATCCATTACAAAAAATTGTCGATGAAATTCGTTCCTTCGATTTCGACAACCAACGAAAACTTTCATTTGAATACATCGTTTTTGGCGAATTAAATGATACGCCTGAGCATGTGAAAGAAATGGCTCGTTTGTTCGATGGGATAAAGAGTCATGTGAATCTCATCCGCTTTCACCCCATTCCGGGTACACCCCTTAAACCAACCGACGAAATCCGATTGCTGGCCTTTAAAGAAGCGCTCAACAAAAAGGGAATTCTCACTACCATCAGAGCTTCACGTGGTCAAGACATTTACGCTGCTTGTGGATTGCTGAGTACAAAGGCAGTAGTTTCTGAGAGCTAAAAAACACGGCATTTTCATTATTAGAATTTCTCACTTTTGTTCGCTGAGGTAGAAAGGGAGAACATTTATTTTTTTTCATAACAACTGATTTTAACTATATTGCATAAGCTTTCTATTCAGTAAATGATCCTAATAGGTATACATCAGTATGAGAAATAAAACACATCAAATCGGAACAAATATAATTTTCTTTTTTACTGTTTTTTTTCTTTCAATATCATTTCGTTCAATAGGGGTTGTTAAAGAAATTGGTGTGCCTGTTATTCAAAATTTTGAACGATCGGAATACAATGCAGGTACACAAAACTGGAGTATCAATCAAAGCAGTAATGGCCTTCTCTTTTTTGGAAACAACCAAGGATTATTGCAATACGACGGTCAATTCTGGGAAACCTATAAAGTACCAAACGGATCTAATGTACGTACAGTTCTTTATTCAAATGCTCACAAAGTACTATACATTGGAGCATTTAACGAACTTGGATATTTCACCAACGATTCCATAGGTACTACAACATTTACATCACTAAAGCATTTATTACCCGAAGAACAGCAAAACTTTGGAGACATATGGCGCATACACGAAACACCTTGGGGAATTGTTTTTCAGGCGTTCGAAGGAATTTTCATCTATAGAGATGGAAAATTTGAAACGGTATTACCACGCAGTATTTTCCACTTTTCATACTATGTTAATGGTATTCTGTATGTTTTCGACAGAGACAATGGTATTCTAGAATACCGAAACGGCTATTTAAAAAAAATTCCTGGTGGCGATTTCTTTGCCAATATTGAAATATGGTCAATGTTACCATTGAATAACGATGAAATTTTAATTGGAACCGCAAATCAAGGAATGTTTGTATACAACGGCATGAGTCTTGAACCTTGGAATACTCCCGTTAATCAGTTATTAATTCAGCATCAAGTATATTCCAGTACTGTTATCGACGACCTTCACTTTGCATTTGGAACAATACAAAATGGATTAATAATATGCGACAAAAAGGGTATCGTAAAACAAATAATAAACCGCGAAAAAGGGTTGCAAAACAATACGATCCTGAGCATGCACCTCGACCTTGACGGAAACCTATGGCTTGGTCTCGACAATGGTATCGATTACGTTGAACTTAATTCACCAATTACACTCCTACAAAATTTTTATGGATTCGGCACAGGCTATACTTCAATCGAATTTAACAACAAGTTATATCTTGGTACAAATCAGGGCCTATTTTATTGCAATTCTTCCGATTTTATAGATCCAACCCTCAGCTCCAATCATTTCAAAATGGTGAAAAACATATCGGGGCAAGTATGGAATCTACAAGTAATTAATGGAAAACTTTTTTGTGGTCACAACAATGGAAGTTTTCTAATAAACGATACCGAAGGAATTCTAATAAACGATATCCCAGGCTGTTGGGCTTACCATAAAATCCAAGGCTATTCCAACTATTACATCGAAGGCACATACAATGGGCTGGAGCTTAGCGTGATGAAAAATGGTGAAATGACTCATATAAAAAACATTAAAGGGATCAACTATTCGTGCCAAGAAGTGGCATGCGTAAAAGATAGACGTATTTGGATTAGTCATGCATTCAATGGCGTAGCCCTATTCGAATTAACACCAGAATTAGATAGTTTAAAACTCATAAAGAAATATACCGTCAACGATGGCTTACCTAGCAACTTCTTGAATAAAATTAAACAAATGAAAAATGGTGATATATTGCTCACTTCACCTTCTGGGATATACCAATACAATACAACAAAAGATAATTTTTATCGATCGGGCTATTATAATAATTTGTTTCAAAACACCTCAGTTCAATACATTCAAGAAGACGATAATTTCAACATTTGGTACGTAAACAATAATAGCGAGGGCGGCGTTTTACGCTATCTCGAAGATGGATCTTTTTTAAATGTTACTTTTCCGTTCAATAAACTAAAAGGAAAGTTTATTGGTAGTTTTTTCAATTTCAATATTATTAACGAAAACAATGTTCTTATTGCACTAGAAAAGGGATTTGCACACTACAATCCTAAAATGAAAATAAATTACCGACACGACTACAATGCAGTATTGAATTCTGTTTCGCTGTTGAGTTCTGGAAAAGTTTTATTCCATGGCGAATGGGAAAAAAGCAATTCATTGATACAACCAACCCACCCTCAAATTGAATATCGCTCCAATTCCTTACGCTTTACCTTTACTGGATTATTCTTTGAAGGGAATAACGAAAATACATTCTCCTATTTTTTAGAAGGATTTGATAACAATTGGTCCGATTGGCAATCAGAATCGACAAAAGAATACACCAATTTACCCGATGGTGAATATAGTTTTTTAGTACGTACCAAAAATAAATACGGAGTTCTTGCTACACCAATTCCATTTAAATTTACCATACTTCCGCCATGGTACAAATCAACTAAGGCAATTATTGCCTATTTTATTTTATCTCTATTTTTCATTTGGTTTTGGATATTTATTTTTATTAAAAGAGTAGAGAAATCAAGGTTAAAAGAAAAAGAAGTTCAGAAAAAAAGATTCATGGATAAGGAAGAACAACTAAAACAAGAAGCACTTGTCGCCGAGAAAGAAATTATTCGACTAAGAAACGATAAATTACGTGCAAACATGATTCACAAAGACAAGGAATTGGCAAACTCGGCAATGAACCTTGTACATAAAAACAAGCAGTTCAATACAATTAAAGTAGAATTGAAT
>JAQIBQ010000561.1 GCA_027859005.1 Prolixibacteraceae bacterium
ACCTATTCCAACTTTAAAGCACTAAATCATAAAGCGAATAGGACTTTCAAAGATCAACCCTTGAAAGCGGTGTTGGAAACTTTGCTTCAAAACACCAACCTATCGTTCAAAGTTATTGCAGGGAAAGTAGCCCTCTTCGAAAAAGAAGTAATAACGCACGGAAACAAACGAGCCACCATTCACGGGTACATTAGCGATGCCGAAAGCGGTGAACGGCTGATTAATGCCAACGTTTTTAATCCCGACAACTATGTAGGAACCATTTCAAACAACTTTGGATTTTACAGCTATTCAACCTTATCTCGCCAACTCAAACTGGCTGTAACATACATGGGCTACAAATCACAAACAATTGACCTTGAACTAAAAAACGATACGACCATCAACATTGCTTTATATACAAAATCCGATGAGCTTGGAGAAATAACCATATTGAGCAGTCAAACCAACCAAGTAGAAAACACCCAAATGAGCATGATTGACATGCCCATACAAAAATTAAAAAAAGTTCCGGTTATTTTGGGTGAGGCCGATGTATTGAAAGTTATTCAGTTGCTCCCAGGAGTGCAAGCTGGCGTTGAAGGTACCAGTGGCATTTATGTGCGTGGTGGTGGTTCCGATCAAAATCTGTTTCTGCTCGATGGAGTACCAGTATATAATCCAAGTCACTTGTTAGGTATCTTTTCAGCCTTTAACCCCGAAGCGTTAAAAACAGTAAAACTATACAAAGGTGGATTTCCTGCCCGCTTTGGAGGACGCTTATCTTCAGTTGTTGACATTAGTATGAAAGATGGAAACATGAAAAAGTTAAAAGGAGATTTTTCCATCGGTTTAATCTCTTCGAAGTTCACGCTTGAAGGCCCTTTAAAAAAAGACAAAACATCGTTTATGCTTTCGGCACGTAGATCGTACGCCGATGCAATTGCGAGTCCGGTTTTGGCAATCGTAAATAAAATGAATAACGACAATGATCGTATGGGTGCATTTTTTCATGATTTCAACCTGAAGCTTAATCATGTTTTTTCTGAACGAAGTAGATTGTACTGGAGTACTTACTATGGATTGGACAAAGGATACGTATCGTCTGAATACGATAATAGTAACAACATACGTACTCTTGCCACCGAAACATATGAAGAAAAAAATGATCTCAGTTGGGGAAATACAATTTCAAGCTTGAGATGGAACTACCTCATCAACCCAAAACTTTTTAGCAATTCAACGTTGACTTATAGTCGTTACAATTTCGAAATAGAGACATCTTTTAAAAGCAACGATCTGGAGGCAAAAACTAGTGATGAAAATCTTTTTAGCTATTCATCGGGTATTAAAGATATTTCAGGCAAAATCGATTTCGATTATTGTCCTTCACCCCAACATGCAATAAAGTTTGGTACCTCCTACACTTTTCATCAGTATGCTCCTAACGTAACCCAATACAAAATAGAAGATACATCGTTTGGAGAAACAAAAGCAGATACGACCATGGGGATGAGCGGTGTAAATGCCAACGAGTGGTCAGTTTTCATTGAAGATAACTTCAGTTTGTCATCGAATTTAAGCATTAATGGAGGAATCCACATCTCTATGTTTAATGTTCAAGGAAGAACATTTATTCGTCCTCAGCCTCGTTTTGCTATCCGATATAAAGCACGAGAGAACTGGTCGCTAAAAGCATCGTATTCAAGAATGGTTCAACATATTCATTTATTAAGTACGTCTGGTATAAATCTGCCTACAGACTTGTGGGTTCCTATTACCAAAGAATTTGAACCACCTGTTTCTGACCAATGGGCCTTGGGTACAAACTTCCGATTAAAGAATGGAGTTGATTTATCCATCGAAAGTTTTTATAAAAGCATGAATAATTTGCTTGAGTACAAAGAAGGTGCATCATTTATGAATAATGCCGAAAGCTGGACCGATAAAGTTGAGGCAGGTAAAGGATGGTCGTACGGTGTTGAATTCTTACTCGAAAAAAGTATTGGCAAAACAACCGGTTGGATTGGCTATACATGGTCAAAATCGGAACGACTTTTTGAGACAATCAATTATGGAAACATATTTCCGGCAAAATACGACCGACGTCATGACATAAGCATTGTGTGTACACACAAATTTAGCGAACGTTTCGATATTGGAGGTACTTGGGTTTACAGCACAGGAAATGCAGTTACCCTTGCACTGATGAAATACAGTATAGCAGATATTCCTCTAGTCGATTATTTTAACATACACGATGAATTAAAAGATTATCAGGCAAGAAATAATTATCGAATGCCAGCTTATCATCGAATGGACTTTGGAATGAATTTTCATAAAACAAAAAAACATGGTATAAGAACCTGGAGTTTATCAATCTATAACGTCTACAATCATCTGAATCCTTTTATGCTATTTTGGAAAGAAGACAAAAATAACAAAGAGCTTGATCAATATGAAAATTATCGAACCCCTAAAGAATTAATGAAGTTAAGTATATTCCCATTTATTCCTTCAGTTTCTTATTCTTACAAATTCTAAGCATTCATTATGAAAAATATAAAATCACATCTGCTTTTATTTATCGCCTTAATAATGCTTGTTGCTTGTCAGCAAGAAATCGACTTTAAAAAAGAGTTGGGAAATGATGAAATTACACTTAACTCATTTATTGCTTGTGATAGTACCATACAAGTTTCGCTTTCCAGAAATCTATACATCAATGAATTTGAAGCCTTTGAAACTAATGAAAGTGCAACGGTATTATTATATGAAAACAACAAATTTATTGAACAGCTAAAGTTTGAAGAAATACGCATTAAAAATCGTTACTCGGAAAATGAAGGCCAGCCAGATTCAATTTCCAAGTTCTATTATACATCACAAGCGAAAGTGAATGCAGGGATGAACTATAGAGTAGAAGTAGAAGAAAATTCAGAAACAATTCTTAAAGCCGAGACCTATGTCCCTTCTCCTGTTCAAATTTCAAGCATTGATACTTTTATAACATTTACCGATTGGGGTAGATGGATAGATGTAAAACTCCATTTCAACATTCATTTCAACGATTTGGCAGAAGAGATTAATTATTACAGAATTGGAATGAAATATCACACAGGATCTATAGCTACACGAATTCAGGAAGAGGATACTATCTCATATATTAATACCTTCTACGATGTACGTGGAACACGATTAAGCGATTCCGATCCGGTACTTTCTACTGAAAACAAAGATGCCAACAGTATTCTGTTTGGTGCAATCGAAAATAAGTATACCATTCTTTCTGATGAAATTATTAATGGTCAGGATTGTAAAATCGATATTGCCTTACGCTATTATATCGATGACGGAACTACTGTACCCTATAAAGAAGAACTGGGAGAATTTTTCCATATTAAATTGCAATTGCATAGTCTTTCTGAAGATGCCTATACTTATTTAAGTTCAATCGATAAACAAATCTACAACGATGACTTACCCTTTGTTGAACCAGTGCCAATCTATTCAAACATTGAAAACGGCAACGGAATATTTGCAGGTTATTCTGTTTCTGAAATGGAACTTAAAATTGGGGAATATCCAATGGAGGGAATTATCTACGATTTAGATGAAAATTAACAACCAACTGTTATGAAAACCACTAAACTTTATCTTTTCCACTGACGATAGCACTAGCCATGCAGCCCTTCAAAAGCAACCATTTAACTAAAAATGCATCTTTATCACAAAAAATAAATTGAAGTAAAATATATGCCTAAGGTATTCGTTCATTGTAAATGAAACTTGCAAATGTTAAATAAACCAAACATAGCTTAAGAATAAATAAATCACCATAAACTGGAACTACATCTGTTTAAAATTTGAATCCAATTCAAAAAAGTAATGAGTGATGAGAAATGAGAAATAAATAATAAGATATCTGTACTCAAATCCATATCCAGTTGAATTGAAATTTTATAAAAATGAAAATAGATACAATGAAACGAGACCTCAAGTTCACCACAGGTAAATTACAGGTTCTAAACCATTAAATAATTAATAAAAAAAATAACACCTCACCAACAGCTTAAAAAAACACAAACCCTAAACCATGAAGAAGAATTTTCTATTCCTGTTGCTTTGCATAATTTCAATTTCACTTTCGGCCCAACGATTAACCATCAGTGGCTATATTTCCGATAAAGAATCGGGTGAGAGATTGATGAATGCCAATGTATACAACAAAGCCAATTTACAGGGAACAATTGCCAATACCTATGGGTTCTACAGTCTTTCTCAAGTCAAAGGAGAAATTACATTGGTGGCTTCCTTTATTGGTTATCAAACCAAAGAAATCAAACTTAACTTACAAAACGATGTATCGCTAAACATTGAACTCGAACTCCAAAGCGATGAATTGGGTGAAATTACAGTTTCTGGCAATGCGATAAACAAGGTAGAAGAAACCCAAATGAGCATGACAGTACTTCCAATACAGAAACTTAAAACCTTACCAGTTATTTTGGGCGAAGCCGATGTATTAAAAGTGATACAGCTTTTGCCCGGTGTTCAATCGGGCACCGAAGGAACCAGTGGCATTTATGTACGTGGTGGTGGCGCCGACCAGAACCTTTTTCTGCTCGATGGTGTCCCAGTTTACAACGCCAGTCACCTACTAGGTTTCTTCTCGGTATTCAACCCCGATGCCATTAAAACAGTTAAGCTTTATAAAGGAGGTTTTCCTGCACGTTATGGAGGACGTTTATCATCAGTAATCGACGTTAGCATGAAAGACGGAAACATGAAGAAATTTAAAGGTGATTTTTCCATTGGATTAATCTCATCAAAACTATCGTTTGAAGGTCCTATCATAAAGGATAAAACGTCCTTTATGGTTTCGGCACGACGAACCTATGTTGATATTTTGGCACAACCCATTGTAGCTTTCATGAATAAACAAGAAGACGCAAGTGTGAAGATGGGCGCCTACTTTCACGACTTCAACTTAAAAGTCAACCACATTTTTTCAGATCGTAGCCGACTGTACTGGAGTGGTTACCACGGCCGCGATAAAGGACATGGTGGCGATAAATACGACAATGGTTGGGACAAAAAAATAGCGACTAACGAATATGAAGACAAATTTGGATTGAGCTGGGGAAATACTATTTCCTCTTTGCGATGGAATTACTTGCTTACACCCAAATTATTTAGCAATACAACTTTAACCTATAGCAAATATTTTTTCGATATTGAATCACAAGAACTATCAACTAACCTAGTTGATAAGACCGAAGAAGAAATCTATTTCAAGTATTTTTCAGGGATTGAAGACATTACCGCAAAAGTAGATTTTGACTTCTTTCCAACTCCAAATCATGCCATAAAATTTGGAACTTATTACACCAGTCACCATTTTACACCTGGTGTTTCCAATTTTAAAAACACCAATTCGGCCTTCGAAGAAATGGATACAGATACCAGCTATGGAAATCGCGATATCTATGCCCACGAACTCTCATCCTTCTTCGAAGATGATATTACCATCACCAACAAGCTAAAAATAAATGCAGGAATTCATCTTTCGATTTTTAATGTAGACAATGAAACGTTTATTCGTCCACAACCCCGATTAGCCCTACGATACAAAGCCAAGGATAATTGGTCTATAAAAGCGTCCTATTCACGAATGGCACAGCACGTTCATTTATTAGCCACATCGGGAATAAATTTACCTACTGATTTGTGGGTACCCGTTACCAAAAAATATGAGCCACCAATTTCTGATCAAGTTGCAGTTGGAACAGCCATTAACTTGCCTTTCCACTTAAGTTTAACCCTCGAAGGTTTTTATAAGGATATGAAAAACCTGATAGCCTACAAAGAGGGAGCATCGTTTATGGGCGGTGGTGCCGATTGGGAAAGTAAGGTTGAAAAAGGCCACGGTTGGTCCTACGGTGTGGAATTTCTGCTAGAGAAAACGGTAGGCAAAACAACCGGCTGGATCGGATATACCTGGTCGAAAACCGAACATCAATTCGACAATATCAATTTTGGAAAAGCATTTCCAGCGAAATACGATCGACGCCACGACATTAGCGTGGTATTTACCCACAAATTCAGCGATAAATTCGACATTGGCGGAACTTGGGTGTATGGAACGGGTAATGCGGTTACCTTATCGTTTTCGCAATATCCTATTTCAGAAATCCCATATTCCAACTCTGGTTATTGGAATAATAATGTAAACTATTACGAGGGACGCAACAACTACCGAATGCCAGCTTACCACCGAATGGATTTAGGAATGAATTTTCACAAGCAGAAAAAACATGGCATACGCACCTGGAGTGTTTCGGTCTACAACGTATACAACCAACTTAACCCATTTATGCTTCAATGGAAATACGATTATGATAATATGTATTCTCTAGATTATCAGCAAGTCCCCAAAAAGCGCCTAATGAAACTAAGTATATTCCCCATCATTCCGTCAATATCCTATTCTTACAAATTTTAATTAAACTAAGATGAAAATAGTACACCATAGCATAGTCCTTCTTACACTTTTAGCTTTTCTGTTTACTGCTTGTGAAGAAGAAATTATTTTGGATAATGAATTAATTGCTCCAAAATTGGTCATCAATTCATTCATTCAACCCGATAGCCTTATCTCCGTAAAAATATACAGAAACATACCAATCAACAGCTCTGTATTATCAACAGAAATCGCTAATGCTACCGTTGTGTTGTATGAAGATGGAATTAAGAAAGAGCAACTAAAAATGCACTCAACCATTTACGAACAAATGGACTACAATAATCCTGGTGAATTAATTGTAGATACCCTTTATCGTTATGTTTCTGAAAATACCTATGCAGCATTCGATAAAAAGTATAAAATAGAAGTGAGTCAATCTGGTTTTGAAACCACAAGCACTGAAACTACTATTCCAAAGCCAGTTGAAATTATCAGCATTGATACCTTTACTGTTTATAAAATAGAAGAATGGTGGACATCAATGAATTATCATTTTAAACTTCGGTTTAAAGATCCAGCAGAAGAAGCCAATTACTACCGTATTGTAATCAAAGAAAAAAAAGGATCTCTTATGGAATATGCCATAGAAGATTCTCTAAAGATCTTCGTTTATGAACAAATGGCAGACAGCTATTTTAATTCCGACGATCCCATTTTTTCTTTTGAAACAGAAGATGCTAACAATTACATCTTTGGTTCGTCGTGGAATGAATACGGTATATTTAGCGATGAATTAATTAATGGGAAAGAATACGAATTGAATTTCCATAGAAGTGTGGGTTATTCCGATGATTTTGAATTTCAACCTGACAAAGGCGAATTTAAGGAGTTCACCATTCTATTGCAAAGTATCACCTACGACATGTTCCTGTATTTAAAGTCAATCGATTTACAAGAGTACAACGACGATATGCCTTTTACAGAACCTGTTCCTATTTACAACAACGTAGAAAACGGTCTAGGCATTTTTGGGAGTTTTTCTTCCTCGTCTGTTGGAATTATGTACGGTGAATATCCAATGGAGGGAATTGAGTATCAGTAAAAAATGATCCACTACGAAAAATCAGTAAACTTTTTCGTAGTGGATCATTCAAAATAAACGTGTACACAGTGCCTAAAATTAGTTAGATAAAAAACATTGCCACAATTATTTTATGGAGAAAGATTAAAACAACAACCTTTAGTTTGCGGAATTAATTACCTTTTGAACACGTACCAATTCGTTATCGATATCGCGGTTTAGCTTTACCACTTTAGTTAATGGAACATGAACTATTTTTTCGTTTTGTAGGCCAATCATTATACTTTTCTGATCGTCGAGCAGTGCCTCGATGGAAGCAACACCCATTAAAGTGGCAGCAACACGATCAACAGCAGTTGGACTTCCACCCCGCTGCATGTGCCCTAATATTGAAACACGTACATCGATTTCGGGATGCTCTTTTTGAACTTTTTCGGCTATTTTAAATGCCCCTCCAGCTTTATCACCTTCGGCTATCATTATAATACCCGATCGTTTTTTATTCTTAAAGCCTTTGTTTAAAAAGCGATTCAACTCTTCTTCTTCTGTTTGCAATTCGGGAATAAAAGTAACCTCTGCTCCACACGCAACACCAGCTTTTAAAGCCAATGCACCTGCTTCGCGTCCCATTACCTCAACAAAGAAAATACGGCCGTGCGAACTGGCTGTATCTTTAATTTTATCGACCGCCTGAACCACTGTATTTAGTGCAGTATCGTAACCTATGGTGTAATCGGTTCCGTACATGTCGTTATCAATAGTTCCGGGAATTCCCACAAATGGAATATCGAATTCTTTCGAGAAAATAAGCGCTCCGGTAAAACTTCCATCGCCACCAATTACTACAACGGCGTCAATTTCGAATTTCAATAAATTCTCATAAGCCATTTCGCGACCTTCCTCAGTTCTGAAATCCTTACTTCTGGCAGTTTGCAAAAAAGTACCCCCCTGTTGTAGAATTCCACTTACATCCGATGACCTTAATCGAACAAAGTCACCTTCTATCATTCCCTGGTAGCCACGACGTATTCCGTATACTTCAATTTTGTTGGCAATGGCAGCACGAGTTACTGACCGTACAGCTGCATTCATTCCTGGTGCGTCGCCTCCTGAGGTAAAAACACCTATTCTTTTGATTCCTTTTCTTTTGTTCATAATCGAAACTTTTTCTATTCAAATGCACTACTGTCCGTATAACATTTCTTTAAACTCACATTATCCATTCGACAATTAATTTTTTCAATATTTTTTTGAAATGGATCTTACTTTTTAGCTCCTGATCTTCGATTCGCCTCAAGCTGGCTTGGGCTCTTCATTTATTCTTTAATTTTTTGTGTAGGTGTTATACTACAACTATTCATTTTAAACCAGTTAATGTTTTAAAAATATTTTGACAGACAACAATGATTCAAATGTATAAAGAATAAGAAACGAAGTATTTATTGAAAACTAAATCGGTAAGATTTCTTATAAATTTAAGAGGAGCTTAACCTGTAGTTTAACTTTCTCCATTAACCAATGCGGAGTTGAAGTAGCTCCACAAATGCCAATACTATTGCAGTTTTTGAACCACTCTACATTTACTTCGTTGGGAGCAGCAATGGTATAGCTGTTCAAATTTTGTTCTTTACATATCTGAAACAATAATTTTCCATTTGAGCTCTTCTTGCCACTTACAAAAAGAATTACATCGTATTGTTTCGAAAACCTTTGTAAATGAGGCACTCTGTTCGAAACTTGTCGGCAAATGGTATCGTGAATAAGAACTTTCCCTTTTGCGGCTTTATTCAATTCATCTACTACTGCTTGAAAAGAATCGAGCGGCATAGTAGTTTGGCAATACAGTTCAATAGTTTTTGTAAAATCAAGCTGTTTAAGATCGTCAACGGTAGTAACAACGAATGCGGTATTATTGGTTTGTCCAACTAGTCCATCAACTTCAGGATGCCCTTTTTTTCCGAATATAACCAACTGGCCTTTTTCTACTAAGAGTTGCTGATAGCTATCTTTTACACGTTGCTGTAGTTTTAAAACCACAGGACAAGTAGCATCTATAATTTTATTATTATTTTCTTTTAAACTGGCATAAGTAGAAGGCGGTTCACCGTGCGAACGAATCAGAATAGTTGAATTACTTATAGCTTGAATTTCATCTTTGGCTTTGGTAGTCATCCCTAATTGAGTCAAACGTCCAACTTCCTGGCGGTTGTGCACAATATCACCCAAGCAAAGCAAATTTTCACCATTTGCAAGCAACTCTTCAGCTTTTGTAATTGCTTTAGAAACACCAAAACAAAAACCAGACTTATTATCAATTTCAATTTTCATTAATCACGGCCTTTACTTTAGCGAGCACCCATTTCAATTGGTCCTCGCGACTTGTATTGCTATTATCCAGAATCAATGCACCTTCTGCTTGTTTCAAGGGGCTTTCTGCCCTATTGGAATCGATGTAATCGCGCTCCTCTACATTTTTTAAAATTTCATCAAAAGTAACCGATGATCCATTCGCAGTTAATTCATCGAAACGCCTTTGTGCTCTTACAGTTGACGAAGCAGTCATAAACAGTTTCAATTCAGCCTCAGGAAAAACAACCGTTCCAATGTCTCTCCCATCCATTACAATGCCTTTGTTCTTACCCATTTTTTGTTGCAACAGTACCATTGCGTCACGCACTTCTTTGATGGTAGCAACCGGACTCACATTGTTTGAAACTGTGAGCTCACGAATTTCATTTTCAATATTCTCCCCATTCAAATAAGTATCGCTCTTTTGGGTTTGGTCGTTGAATTGGAAAGTAATTGTTATGGAAGTAAGCTGTGCAATTAAGCCAGCTTTATAAACCACTTTATTTTCAATCAAGCCATTCCGAAGCGCATATAAAGTAACCGCACGGTACATGGCACCGGTATCGATATAATTGTATTTCAGAATTTGAGCCAATTGTTTCGAAAGCGTACTTTTTCCACACGATGAATGTCCATCTACTGCAATAATAATTTTTTTTGGGTGCATAAAAAATATTGAAGATGCTATAACTGTTTTGAATAATCGAATAAAGATACAATGCAAAAATACGATAAGTATATCGCCTTGTTTTTGCAAAGATAATGCTTTGCGTCGATTGCAAAAGAAGTAAGTTAAAAAGTATGCTTATCGAATAAATTCCGACAAATTAGTGCTAATTGAGAACACATTTGAAGTGCTACTAATGTGATAGCTTGTTATGGCATACGATACTCTGAATTTAGATACTTTAACGGTAAAGCCACCTGAAAGTCCCACGGCTCCAGGATTACTAGCCACAGAGAGAGCCCACCTTCGCTGGAAATTGTATCCTAAACCTATAATAAAATTCTTTGTAGGAATGTATTCAACCCCTACAATTACATGGCGCAAAAACTGTTTTCCAATATTGTCGGAATACACTCCACCGGTTTGTTCTTCTTCGCTATGATCATGATCCCAAATTAACTTATCCGATAAATTCCACTTTGTTAAGTTTTGAAGGGTAACATTAAATCTTAATGGTGCATGAGCTAAACGTTGAGAAAAACCAGCCTGTAAATCGAAAGGCAATGGTTCGTATTCACCGTTATTAGAAACATAAGTTGTTATCTGAGTTCCCATATTTTTGGCTACAATTCCTGCCGAGAAATAGCCACTTGAATCGACATAGGAAAAACCTAAATCGGCAGCAATGCCAAATGAATTATAGGCTTCGTAATGCGAAAAAATTGGTTTAATACTAATACCTCCTGTAATGTTATCCCAAATATTGCGTGAATACATTATGTGTAATGCATAGTCGCTTGCTGAAAATATTTCCCCAGTAAGTTGCCCATTGGCCAATGCTTCTTGCATTTTGCCATAATTCAGGTATTGTACTCCAAGAGCAAAAGTTCCTATGCCTTCATAATCGCGAGCATAACTTGCATATCCAATTTTTATATCATCAATATAATCGACATAATTCAGAGAAATATCGTTGTGCATGCCAGGCATTAACATTGCCGGATTGTAATAAGTAAAGCTAAGTTCTGAACTATCAATCATTCCTACTTGGATTCCTCCTAAAGCATTTACTCTAGCAGAAGATGTAGTATTCAAAAAGTCGTATGTTGCATCACCTCCAAATTGAGCAAACGCTTGGGTTGATACAAATACTGAAAGGATAACTATAATTATGTACTTCATCATATAGGTTTACCAAATAACGCCAAAGATAATTTTTTATTATGAGCGAAGAAATCAAATTTTGGATCAATTGATCTAATGTAGAGAACATGTATAATTATATTCTATTATTAGAAAATCAGATAAAATAAACTTTGCTTCCGCAGACTAACTTTTTGCACAAGCCCAAAAAGCTAGCAAAAAGCCCCCAGCTACCATAAAAATTTCCTTTTATTCTGCATAAAACATAAGTTCAGCAGGGTGATCTTCTCTCGACAAAGCGAGAGTAGCTTCCCTGTCTCCCTATTGTTTAATTTTGAATCAAATGTATTTTTTTGGAGGCCGATCTACCAGATTTATAAGCATAGTGCTTATTTGCACCTTTGGAGCAATCGAAGTAAACTTTTAAAACCTTCTCCTCCCAATTTATTTACTGATCCATTTTGCTGAACAACTTGTTAAAAAACAAAATGAGATTGCTTACTACTTAAAACTAGTAAACAATCTCATTTTTTTCAGTAAAAAAGTTTAAAAAGAATTGATGAATATTTTATTATATTTCTTTCAATTCGACCTTTCAATAAACGAAAGGAAAGTTTTTTTCACTGTATGTCTTTGCTTCGAGCAGTTATCAAATAACTGATCATTTTTTTTCTTTGAATCTTATGATAAAAAATTAAAAATTGTTGTTGCAAGACGTTGAATTTAAACTCACTTCTAAAATTATAACTATTGGTTACTGCCAATAAAAAATTTGAATTCAAATTAGAAATCAGCTTAATTGGTAACGAACCTTCAGTTTTAGTAGGGATTTGTGCCAATAAAGTAGTAATTCCCGAAATAGGAGAATCAATATCTAAAACTGATTCTGTCTGATCGGTTTTTGTTGTTGATGATTTTTGCTCAAACTTGTTGTTCAGGATAACCATTAATCCCAACAAGAAAACAAAACTCAACAATTTGATATAGAAATTCTTTATTTGCACGCGAACAAAGCTAAAAATTTTGTTCAATCCTTCAAACCCTTACACATAATTCTATCGAATTAAAAACAATTTCTTGGTTGTATAATCAGCATTAACTAGCATTTTAGCAAAATAAATTCCTGATTTAAATTTACTGGCGTCAAAACTCACTTCATATTTGCCAGCCAACTGAACTTCATCAACCAATGTTTCAATTTTGCTTCCTAAATTATTGTATATACTTAATTCCACATTCTCTTTGTCGACTAAGGTATAACTTAGCTTCGTTTTGCTATGGAAAGGATTTGGATAATTTTCGAATTCCAAGTTATTCATTCCCATTTTCTTGGACGACACAGTGCTTGTATCTTCTACCGCAATGGCAATGTAATCAAAACTCATCCAGCCCCAAGATTCGCCAAACTCAATGGTGTTCTTTCCTGCTTTTAATTCAACGTCCCTATTGTAACTCATCCAAGTAGAAATATCGGGTGCCTCGAAGGTTATTTCACCCAAGTTTTCGCCATTCACAATAAACAACTGAGCTTTTGGGCCTTCGTAATTCAATAAATAACGAATGGTTAATGGATACGTACCAGCTTCATCTACCTCAACATTATCGAAGGAAAGCATCCAGCCACTCTGTAAATCAACATATTTGCCACCATTAGCTTGAGTGTTGCTCTTTACAGAGCCGGTTCCTGTATAGCTTGCATCTTCAGCCTCGTAAATAATTAGTTTCATTTTAGAAACATTTATTGTAACAGGCGATGATGTAACTTCATATTCATTATTATCGGTAACAACTCCAGTTATAACATAGTTGCCAATTTCAGCAGGAGTTGTCCAAACTACTTCGTATGGTTTTTCGGTTAAAGTGGCAATTGATTCGCCATCCACAAATATTTCAACTTTTGTGATACTTCCATCTTTAGGTGGGTTTGCATCGGCAATTATGGTCACTTTAGACTCTGGATCAGCTACTCCACCCACATCTAATCGAATTGAGATAGTTGGTTTTGGATCGACCACTTCAACAGTAATTTCCCTTAGTATCGTTTCTGATGGATCAGTATCGTTTATAGCTTCGAGTGAGTAGGTTGTTGTTTCATTGGGCACAACTCTCATTCCAGAAATAGAATCAACCACTTCGTTATTTAGTGCAATTACTGAAGAACCGTAAACTTCCCATGAAAGAACAGAGAACTGGCCTCGTTCAATGGTGGTTGCCGAAGCATTAAAAGATTTTACAGTGAAGCCAGGATCAACAACATTAATTCTGAATGGAGCCGCAGGAATATCTTCAACATTATAAAAATTAAGATTTTGCGGATTAAATTGCCATGCATAACTCACAACAGCCGGAGCTGCTACTGAAGGACTTGAAACAATAACTGTATTGCCTTCGATTATTGCATCGGCCCAAACCATATTATCGTTTGAGGTACCAATTGCAAAACCATTTAAAACTCCATTGGTCAAGTTCTTGGCCACTAAACCACTTCCAATGTGATCGAAGTCAATAATTACTTTATCGCCATCAAGGGTATGACTCTTATAACGTGGTCCTTGGGCCACTATATCTTCGTTGTAGGCAACTTTACGGGCAAGCAAAGCCAATCGTTCTCCCACTGGTATCTTGTTGGTAGGATGAATATCAACGTCACCCACATCAATTGTAATTGCTTCCCCAGTTTCAGGTAATTCCAAAGCACGCGTTTGACAGGCACGTAACTGAGGCCATGTATCCCAGCCTGAAGCATCGCTTGAAATATCTCCTTGATTTGGCAATTGCACCCATAAGAAAGGTAAATCGCCCATTCCCCATAATTCTCGCCAGCCTTTAATCATTGTTTTGAAAAGACTTCCATATTCTAAGGCATCTTCCATGTTATCAGCATTCGATTCGCCTTGATACCATAAGAAACCTTTAATTGGATAATTAATGATTGGGTTCAGCATTTTATTAAACAACACGGTTGGTTGTCGTTCACGATAAGTACCTCCTGCTAACACAACTTCTTCATCGAAACCAAGCATTTCTTCGCTCATATATGCTTCTATACGTGCACCGCCGTATGAGTTATTAATAATTCCAATAGGTACACCAATTTCGGGCTGAAGATTCTTTGCGAAATAATAAGCGGCTGCACTAAAATTCCCCACATTGCCTGATGTCGCCGATCGCCATGCACTATTCGACGGTATTTCATCAGAAGGTTCATCAGCAGTACTCTTAGGTATTTTAAACTCACGTATCAACTGTGAGTTAGCTGCTGCAATTTGTGCCGTTGCATCGTCTGCTGAATTCACATTCATCTCCATGTTCGACTGTCCAGAAGCCAACCAAACATCACCTATGTATATGTCGGAAAGTGTTTTTGTAGTTGATGATGAAGAAATTACCATTTCAAAAGGACCTCCAGCATCCATGGCAGGTAACACCACGGTCCACTTTTTTTCGTCGTTAGACAAAGCAGTATTGCTAATACCATTTATACTGACTGTTATTTCGGTACCAGCATCGGCTGTTCCCCAGACAGGAATTTCAATATTACGTTGCAAAACGGCACCATTGCTAAATAAATTTGCAGGCTTCATTTGTGCTTGCGATTTTAAAGAAACAAAGATTAATAAGATGGCAACCACCATAACAAATTGACCAATTGTACTTATAATGTAATTTCTTGCTTTCATAATTTTGTGATTAACTAATTTCAAAACTCAAAAGAAGACAATATATCGTGAAAATTTGGGACAAAATCATCAATCAAAGGGAGACAGAAATTTCATTAGTATATAAAAATGTAAACAAAGGGGTACTTTTTTGGATCACTATAACATTAGGGTGGATATTATCTTAATAATACTATTATTAAAATGGCCACGAATTCCGAATTGCATCCCGATAATTATCCATGCTCGTTAACTTAAGGGCTATGGATTAGCGTTCGAGATCAGTTCGGCTAAATGATTTTGTAAAACCAAAATCACAGTCTCACTGATTTAACTATTTTTCAATTCATTTACAATTTCAAATACAACTGGGCAGTATTCGCAGTTCTTTTTTGTGAGGTCTAGAATTTGTCCTATTTTTCTTCTATCGGTATGTGGATATTCCCGACAAGCCTTTGGTCGGCCCTCGTATACTCGGCAGTAATTATCGGCACCAAGAAAAGGACAAGGAGTTGAAGTGAAAACAAAATCACCATCTTCATCCATGTAAAGATAATCGCGAAGAATGTCGGCTGCTTTTACCTTTAAATGTTTGGCCAATCTATCGATATCTGATTGGGTTACAATAGGGCTAATACTACTACAACAGTTGGCACAATCTAAACAATCAAATTGGTCAAAAGCCTCTTTATGCAATACATGAAACTGCTGATCGAGATCTTTAGGTTTGTTTTTTTTCAGCTGTTTAAAAAATGCTTCAATTGCCTTTTGATCTTGTTTGACCAATTGCTTTAGTTCTTCAGGTTTTCTATATAAAATCTTCCTCATTTAATTATAGCTATTAAGTACGAGGAATTGGATCGGGACCATCGTATCGTTTTTTGAAACGCATTTGAGCAAAAAACAAGCCAGCAATTACCACCACAATGCCAATAAATTTCTGAAGTGTAAGTTGATCTCCTAAAATTATCCAGGCAAAAATTGCAGTAAAAACAGGTATCGTATTTGTAAACATATTAGCTTTAGTAATACCCAGATGACGGACGCTGTATGTGAAAAAGATAAAAGCAAAAGTAGAAGCAAAAATAGCCAGATAAAGTATAGCCAGCATGGCTTCCTGATCGAAAGATGTTGTCAGAAACCTGTTTTTTTCGAAAATAAGCCACAAGGGTAAAAAGAATATCGAACCGATAATATTTTGAAAAAGGATAATAGAAAGATTGTTAATTTTGTTTGAGATCTTGTGCAAAACCACCGTGTAACCCACTGCTGCAAGCACTGCACAAAACTGTAACAGAATACCTAAGGGAGAGGCTGTAATTCCCATTCCGATTTCAAAAATAACGATGGTTACACCAAAAAATGAAATCAGAATTCCAATAATATTTCGAAAAGTGATTTTTTCTTTATAAAATAAATAAGCAGCAAAAGGGGCAACCAATGGAATGGTAGCAATAATTACAGCACCAATGGTCGACGAAATGTATTGCAGGCCGTAACTTTCGCCCATGAAATAAATAAAAGGTTCGAAAAAGGCTAGTAAAAGCAGGTACTTAAAATCTTTCCAATCAGGGAGAATTAAACGTTTCGATAGTTTTGTGAAAATAAAAAGAATTACCGATGATATCAGCAAGCGAAACAATACAATGGTCATTGGCCCGTATGTAATGTTGGCTACTTTAAACCAAACAAACGATAGTGCGAAGCAAACCATTGCTAATATTACAGCACCATAAATTTTAATCGAATTTTTATTTTGCATACACCTGAAAAATCTGAGCAGCAAATGTAATAGTTTTCTTGATGTGATTAGCAGGCAAGTATCACTGTTATGTGGACAAAATATAAAATTGGACAATAACCCTGATTAATCAAATTTATAGAAACAACTTTAATCTCGGAAGAATTAGTATCCATCAACTGAAAGGATTCACTATTATATTCTAATCAGTTATTATTTCCACCTTTCGAAATAGAAAAAATATTTATCAGAATACAAATAGAGCAGAAGATTTTACATATCGCTCTTTAACTTTAACGTCAGCTCAATATAAGGGGAAATAGTATACTATTGAAATTCAGATATTAAAAAATAATTCTTCGCTTATGGCAGAGCTGACGAGTCAATGGTCATTAAAAAAAGTCATTTATTGACTCTACATTTAGAGTCCCTAACAACCAACAAATAAATCATGTAGTAGCTTGTAATTAAAACACTAAGAGAAACATTTAGGTCAACCTCACGTTCATTTTAAATAATAACCCACTATAGCATAGGCTACAGCGGGTTAAATTTATAGTGATATTTGAATTTGGGTATTTTTTAAAATAAGCCAATCTTCACATTAACCCCTGCAGAATAACTGCGTAGAGCATTTTTTGAAATATTTTCAATATCTAAAACTGAAGTGTAGCGATAGGTTCCGTATAAAGCAATACGCATCCATTTGGTAAAATTAATCTCCAATTCTAATCCTGGTTCAACTACATAAAATACATCAACATTTTCATGCAAATCGTATGTATTATCGGAAGAAGCAACACCTCCTGCACCAAAAAGGATTGGAAACGAAAGGTGAATTGGTTTCAATGGGAAAGCCATTGGTTCAATAAAAAAACCTCCGTAACCACCACTTAAGCTCAACTCAACTTTTGAACTAGAGTAAAAATAATTGTCAATATTATTGAGATTATTTGCAAATCCCGAACCAAAAACACCAAAGGCAAACCAATGATCCATTATCCAACCTCCACGAGTACTAACAACAACTCCGTTATCGCCGTTAATTGGTGAATATCCGGTTGCTAATGAAAGATATAATCCATCGCGTTTGTTTTTCTTAAAAACGGTATTAATTTCTTGGTTGTTAAATTCATCAATTTTAATTGTTTTCTGGGCATAGGTAATTCCTGATGCAATAAAAACAATAATTA